>JABINZ010000014.1 GCA_018698135.1 Bacteroidota bacterium | reverse complement strand
CCATTTCTGACAACCTTTGGGTAAAACGCAGCGTATTCATAAAACTACAAATAAGCTGACTCACATACAAAAAGCGTCAGACAAAAGGATCTCAACTAATTGATTATCTGACACTTACAGCGATGGGTGAAAGACGGGATTTGAACCCGCGACCCCCGGAACCACAATCCGGTGCTCTAACCAACTGAGCTACAATCACCATTTATTAGCGTGTGCAAATATAGTATTGCATTATATAAATACGGGAAAACTAAACTATTTTTTTACTATTTGTTTATAATACTTCATGGGGTAATCTGCTTCAACACTTCCATTTACTATTTCATTCAAACGTTTTTTGAGTAGTCTTTTTTTTACTCCTGATAAATGATCAATAAACAATATGCCTTCCAAATGATCGTACTCATGCTGAATAACGCGTGCATTAATGTCGTCAAATACCTCTTCATGTTCCACAAAGTTCTCATCAAAATAACTAAGCACTATTCGTTCATCCCGAATCACATCTTCCCGTATTTTGGGCAAACTCAAGCATCCTTCCTCAAAAGCCCAAGGCTCTCCATCTTCTTTCAGAATAATTGGATTGATAAAAGCACGTTTAATCCCATCTTTATTATCTTCAATTGGAGTTGTATCAATTACAAACATATTAATGTTTAATCCAATTTGTGGCGCTGCCAAACCCACTCCATGAGATTCGTACATGGTTTCAAACATATCAGCAATAAGCTTATCCAAATTCGGATAATCTTTTTCAATATCTTCACTTTGTTTTCTCAGTAGGGGGTCTCCGTATCCAATTACTCGTAATATCATCTTATCTGCTTTCTAAATATGACTGCAAAATTAGGGTAGCACTGATTTTATCTACCATCGCTTTATCCCTTCTTTTCATTTTTTTCATTCCACCATCAATCATAGCTTGTTTGGCCATTTTCGAGGTCAATCGCTCATCTTCTAACTCCACCTTAATGGCAGGAAGTTTTTTGTTCAATTTTTTAATAAAATTCTCAACTCCCTCGGTTGAATCAGTTTTGCTTCCATCAAAGTTCAATGGATAACCAATAACAATCAATTCAACATTTTCTTTTTGGCAATAGTTCGAAATAAAGTCAAGAGCAAGCTTGTTTTCAACTGTTGTTAAACCGTTTGCAATTATCTGCAAAGGATCGGTTACAGCCAGACCAACTCTCTTCATTCCAAAATCTATGGCTAATATTCTTCCCACTTTGTGGTTATTTAGAATTAAACTAATTTAGCGCTTTTACAAAAATGGTGCTATTCTTGTAAAAAAAGGCAAACCTACATAAATTTTTCATTTGGGAAATTATATAAACGTCATGAAAAGCTTATTATGGTTCTTTTTTACCTTTTGAATAAACCATTTTTTCACAAAAGAAAATTACCGAAATAACAATTAATAATTTAAAAATATGCTTAAAATGAAAATATTACTCCCCTTAATTGGGATAGCATTGTTTATGGCTTGCAATTCTTCCAATAGCCAATCCGAAATGGAAACAGAAGCAGTTGCAGACACAATTGAAACACTCATCTATTCAGATGAATCTAATTTTAAGTCGATGCAGCAACTCACTTTTGGTGGAGATAATGCCGAAGCTTATTGGAGTTTTGATGATACAAAATTAATATTTCAAGCAACAAACCCTGCCTGGGATACCGATTGTGATCAAATTTACATAACCGAATTAGCCAGTTCTGATATGGAAAATAAAATGCCTGATTTAGTTAGTACTGGTCAGGGAAGAACAACCTGTTCCTATTTTTTACCTGGTGATTCCACCATACTGTATGCTTCAACGCATGAACAAGATGCTTCATGTCCGCATAAACCTGAAGCTCGCGAAGACGGTCGTTATGTATGGCCTATTTATAAAAGTTTTGATATTTATGTAGCCGACTTGCATGGTAACATTGTTCAAAAACTTACAAATGAACCCGGCTATGATGCAGAAGCAACCGTATCACCAAAAGGAGATAAAATTGTTTTCACCTCAACACGTAGTGGCGATCTGGAACTTTATACAATGAATATTGATGGTTCTGACCTAAAGCAAATCACTCATGAATTGGGTTATGATGGAGGTGCTTTCTTTTCACCAGACGGATCAAAATTGGTTTTCCGTTCATCCAGACCACAAACTGAAGAAGAGATTACAGAATATAAAGAATTATTGGAGCAAGGGCTGGTGATGCCAACAAATATGGAAATTTACGTCTGCAATGTTGATGGAAGCGAATTACAGCAAGTAACCCATTTAGGAAAAGCCAATTGGGCTCCCTATTTTCATCCGTCAGGCGAAAAAATTATCTTTTCAACCAATCATCATAGTGAAAAAGGATTTAAGTTCAATTTGTTTATGATTAATATTGATGGCTCGGGACTAAAACAAATTACTTTTGATACCGTTTTTGATGCTTTTCCAGTGTTTTCAAATGATGGAAAAAAGTTAGTATTTTCATCCAACAGAAACAATCAGGGAACTCACGAAACAAACCTTTTTGTTACGGAATGGGTGGAGTAAATAGATTTCTTTATACTATATATAGAACTAAATTAATCCTGTCCTATTTCAAATCGGACCTACATAACTTGTAGGACCGAATTGCATTCGGTCTATAGTTTTTTGATAAAAGCAAGAATCTAACTTACAAAAAATGCTTAAATGGAAGTAGTAATACCTCTATTAGCTTTTTCGTGAATCCTCGCTTTTTCCATTCTGTATAGTCAAATGGAATACAATCTTCAAGTGTTTGCATGCAATGATCCTTTACCTGATCGTGCACTTGTTTGTCGTCTCCAAACAAACCAATTTCGAACATATAACGAAAACTGCGGTAGTCAAAATTGGCAGATCCCACATAAAACCGATCATCGCATAACATCAGTTTTGCATGTAAGTTGGTGGGTTTGTAATACATAATTTGCACCCCTCCTTCGTGCAATCGTCCAAGATAATGCTGTCTTAAAACATTCACGACTGTTACATCCGATCGTTGAGGCATAATAATCTTTACATCAACTCCTCTTTTAGCCGCAGAAATTAGTCTGTCCATCATCAGCCATGTTGGAAGAAAATAAGGAGATTCAATGATGATTTGTGTTTTGGCCTTTACAATATGATTTAAAATCTTTTTTCGTATGCGCTGAATACGAACCGAAGGCACATCCCTAACAATTTCAAAACCATTGTGTTTTACTAGTCGTGTATGCCGTTTTTTATCAAACTTGTAGGTGTTTTTTAACTGATAATTTTGCCTGAAAATATTTATAAAAGCATCCGTAATACTTCCTGTCAATCGCAGGGAACATTCGCGCCAATTCAAATTGTAATTTGAAATATTAATAGAGCTTAAATAGCTGATATTCCTATCAATTAGCAACAACTTCCGATGATCTCTTTCGTGGTTTGCTGATAGCAAATTAATGGTCAATCGAAGTTTCTTGAAAAATTTCACTT
>JABINZ010000013.1 GCA_018698135.1 Bacteroidota bacterium | reverse complement strand
TCAATTATTTTAATCAAAGATAGATAAATCGGAATCACATATTAAAACAAACAAAAATTTCCAGTATTGCTGCCCATACTTTTTGTCCCATCATTGTATCTCGAAGAGGACAATAGGGAATTGAACATTACTTTTTCGCCCCTAACTGTCTCTCAAAGAGGACAGTGGGAAATTGAAGATTTTCGCCCTAACTGTCTTTCGAAGAGGACAGTGAGGAATTGAAGATCTAGCTTTTTACAATCCCTTGGCTATTTTAATAAGATCTGTGCTATAGAAACGATAACTATTCGGATCAAATGTTCTAGCATTATTTACCCAGTTCAATACTTTGTCATAGTCTGTATCGCCTTTATATTCTGAATTTCTAAGAAGCAAACCAAAAGATGTTATAGCAGATGCAAATCTGAAATCTTCTGAGGTTGAAGCAAAAGGAGTCAAATCATCCGTTGCTGCTTTAACAATCAACTCACTTACATCGCTATTTGGTTTTTTATATCGAAAATTTATACTGATTGGATGCGATCCTCTCAGAAATGCAACTTGCGTTGACTTTATTTCATAAATAGCGGTAATGGTCTGACCAGCACCAATTTCACCAGCATCTTTGGCATCATTCGTAAAGTCACTATCATTCAACACCCTGTTTTCGTATCCGATCAAACGATATAATTCCACAACAGCCGGATCAAAATCAATCTGGATTTTAACATCTTTTGCTACTGTGAAAAACTTTCCAAACTCATCAATAAAAACCTTGCGGGCCTGCAACTCATTATCAATGTATTCAAATGTTCCATTTCCATTGTTGGCCAATTGTTCCAACATTCCTTCATTTAAGTTTCCTGTACCAACACCAATTGTTGTCAGAAAAACTCCTGATTCACGCTTTTTCTCAATAAGTTTAATGAGTTCATCCTGATCGGAAATTCCTACATTAAAATCACCATCGGTGGCAATAATTATCCGATTATTTCCATCTACTACAAAGTTCTCTTCAGCAATTTCATAGGCTCTATTAATACCTCCTGCACCAGCTGTACTGCCACCGGCACCTAATTTATCAATTGCTTTTCTTATTTTTTCTTTATCGTTGGTCGAATTTAGAGCAACTCCGGGACTACTGGCATAGGTAACGATAGCCATTCTATCAATATCCCGCATTTCATCAAGCAAAAACTTCATTCCGGTTTTCACTAATGGTAATTTGTTAGCACTGCTCATTGAACCAGAAACATCAACCAGAAATACAAAATTTGAAGCCGGATAGTTTTCTTTAGCGATTGATTTCCCCTTGATTCCTATTTGAATTAATTTATGATCGGCATTCCATGGACATTCTCCAACTTCGGTACTAATACCAATTGGATGTTGATCAATCGGATCAGCATAATTATATTGGAAGTAATTTATTAATTCTTCAACACGAATAGCATCCACCGGAGGCATTTCTCCTCCTTTTAAAAATCTGCGGACATTACTATATGATCCTCCATCAGCATCAATTGAGAAAGTTGAAACAGGTTCATCAATTGCTTTTACGAATGGATTTTCACTGAAAGTATTGTATTGTTCCCCAGAAGAAATCCCATTATCAAAACCCAAACCCATCGGACCCAAGGCTCCTTCCTTATAACAAGAACTTAAAAGAACAAAAAGAGGAATAATGGCAAAAAAAAATATTTTCTTCATCACAAAAATTTTAACCGTTTAGTATAGCATTTAGATGCTGAATGCTCAATTTGGGTTGCGAGTAAATAAAAAAAAAGTCCATTGAAATTTTCAATGAACTTGATATTGATTCTATGATTCCGGATCTACTTTCTTAGAACAGATATTTTAAAGAAAATCCAAAATCAAATAAGCCTTTTCCAAAAAAATGATTAGGCCCAAATAAATTAAAATAGGGTTTATAATCGGCACTTGCTGACAAAGGGAATGTTTGAAATCTATATTCCAATCCAAATATGCCATCAAATCCGATTGCCGGATAAGTCCTTCTATTTGTTCTTTCAAAATCGAATCCATAATTATCAAATACATGATAAGAATAATCTTCTCTGTAATATCCAATATGACAGCCAAATCCATAATAATAGGTAAACCTTTCTCTTGCCAAAGCTGATGCTGGTTCAATAAATTCAAGGATTCCGGTTAGTAGACTACCTCCATCCCTTTTTCCCAAAATCAGTTCATATGCAGTTTGACTCGATTGAAAAGATTTGAAGTTAATTCCAGGTGTTAATCCTGCTCGCAAACCTATTCCCTTATCCTGTGCAAAAGCAAAGTTTACACTGATAAAAACAGTAAAACCGACTAAAAGTAATAGCTTAATTAATTTCATTTACCCAATTTTTATAACTCGATGATATTTCCTGATCCTGTGATATTTGAATATATTTTTGGTGATCCTGAATAAAAAACATCTCCCGAACCCGTAATGTTTACATCCAATGTATTGGAAACATCTACCCATACAGAACCACTTCCGGTAATATTAACAACACTTATTTCCTGTTCCATTTCCAACGATTTAATATCTCCACTACCTGTAATCCGATTCTCAGAATCATGAATTTCACCAAATAGTTTCATTAATCCACTACCAGAAATATTGGTTTCCAAATAATCGGCTTCTAAATACACATCCATATCTCCTGATCCGGAAATATTCAGTTCGACATCAGTAGCAAAAACATCAGCACGTATAAAACCTGAACCTGTAATACCCGCTTCAAACTTATTACTGACAATACTATCAGATACCATACTACCAGAACCTGCCAATAATAATTTACTTATATCAGGTGTATAAACAGTTATTTTTACTGAGCGGGATGGATTTAAACAATGGTTGTCTCTGCTTTTAATGATTAATGCTCCATGACTAACCTGTGTAGAAATATAAGGAAGGATATTCTCTTCAGCACTAATTATCACTTTCGACATTGTGTCCTGAATAACGATAACATCAAAGGAACCATAGTGTTTAACCTCATCAAACTCATTTAATTCCCGGCTTTCCTCATCCATGTTTCCATTTCCCCGAATACAGTCCAGAAAATCAAAATAACAAGAGTTTAATCCCAGCATGATTATGCTTAAACCTAATACAATAAATCCTGTTCTAATTACTTTTTTCATGTTTTTAATTGTTTATGTGAAGCCTGAAATCGTAGGTGTTTAGCAATCTTTTAAAAAAATGCTACTATGAATTACATGATATAATTTCATTTGATTTCATACTTCTAATCTGAAATTTTATACAACCTTAAGGACAATTAATTAGCAATAGGGTTGCATGCAAATCAGATTATTCCTGAAAAATTTTAATAGAGCCTTTTTCGGCTTCTATCAGGATATTAGATTTAGGATTATTCCCTTTTTTTCCAGCGTATTTATTGGTGTCTTTTTCTTTGTCAATCAATTCTTTACTTAACTGAATTTTTTCTTTCGGATAGCTAATGCTGACATCCGTTTCCGTAATTGATATTTTGTAAGATGCCCCTTCCTCAATAATCATTGTAATATCTGTATAATTTGAAGTCACATCAATGGCTGAAAACAAATTTGAAATTTTGTCCATCCTCAATGCACCATACTTCAACCTTAATTTTAATTCCTTTTTAAAGGTGTTTAGTTTTATGTTCGAGAAATTACTGCTCCCTTTTAAGTAATCAATTGATCCTATTTCATATGCATCTCTTCTAGAGTCAAGTGATAGTACGTCAATTTGATCAATTTTAATTTTGGAAACCTTACTTTCAATATCCAGCATTTTGCTTTTTGAAATATCCATGTCGGCATAACTAACTTTCATTTTTCCTTCTTTTATATACTCAATAAAAGCATGACCAAACCTGATATTGATAATCGAAGATGAATTTAATTTCCCAGTTCTCAAATCGCCATGCGACAAGTCAATTTGAAGATTTGGATTGAAATCACCCATAAAAACATCGCCAAAACTGTTTTCTATTTTGAGCTTGTTATTAGCAGGCATATAAACGGTAAAATCGATATCTACTTCGGCACCAATTGTAAAAATGGCATTGGTTAAATTGCTGATTTCAGATAGCAAATCATTCGATTCACTTCCAATAAGTGTTTGTGCACGAATGTAGTTCTCACCTCCTTGAAAGCTAAAATTCAGCAAGGCTTCCAATTTTTCGATTTTATCTTTCGTTTTGGCCCTTGTTTCCAAATTGATGACATATTTCACTGAATCCTTATTCCAATGAATAATTTCAACTTTACCGTACTTATTATAAACTTCAACCTGTGTTTCCGGTTTCAGTTTGTAGGTTCTTACTATTCTTTTGCTTTGCTTAATTTGTGGAGCAGCAATGATTGTATTGCTCATTAAAGCCAAAATAAAGAATAAACTTATATGTTTTAGTCGCATAACTATATTCCTTTAATTTCTGATGCACTCTCTTCTTCCCAATTCTCAAATTGCATCAATACTTCTTCTAAAATACTTATTTTCATTCGGTATGTTTCTATCATAGATTCAATCATTTGCTGTTTGTAAATATCCTTACCCAATTCATTTGCTAATTCAGAATAAGCCGCATCTAAATCTTCAAAATCATTCAATACATCTTCGCGTATATCTTCAAAATCAGCAGTATAGGTTTCCAGTTCTTTCATTTTCAAACTCACCTGATTTCCATAATATGCTTCAGCCTCTATTAATTCTACAATCTCAGGATCAATTTTCATTTCCTCATTGCTACTCAGCTTACTATCTTCCTGATATTTGCCAATCTGCTCATAGGCCACAATTGATATAACAGCAATGAGAATAACGGCTGCAATTCGCAGAGCATAAAAGCGAAAACGTCTTGAAGAAGCTTTGTTAAATACAATAACTTCATTTTCCTTATTTATTTTATCCCATAAATCAGGACTCGGGGAGTGAACGTCAAATTCGTCCCTGTTTTCCTGTATGAATTTTTCTAGCTTATCTTGCATTATTGCTGGCTTTTTATTGATTCTCTAATTCTATTTTTTGCTCTCATATATTGTGTCTTAGATGTTGAAACACTTATGTTTAATATTTGAGAAATTTCTTCATGATCGTATCCTTCCATGGTATATAATGAAAAAATAACACGATATCCTTCAGGTAACTTGCCTATTTGATCTCTAAGCTGGCTAACATCATATGAAATCTGATCGTCATTCATATTTTGTTCATCAATCTTTTCATATTTCATTACATCTTCTGATAGAAACATGTCTATTTTTCTCTTTTTCAGCGCATTGATACATTTATTAATAACGATGGATTTAATCCAGGAACCGATGGAACTCTCATATCTGAAGGTATGTAATCGCCTGAAAATATCAATAAAAGCATCCTGTAGCACATCCTCTGCTTCTTCAAAATTATTCATCATACGATGACTAACATTGAACATAGCTTTTGCATACTTCTGGTACAACTGATACTGTGCCAGCTGGTTAGCCTGTTTAGCTTGCTCCACTAAATCCCTGTCTCTATTTATGTAGTCGACTTCCAAACCCAAATTAAATCAATTATAATGACAAGAAAAGGTTGAAAAGGTTGCATTAAACTTTATTTAATTAGATAACAATTATCTTTTGCAGGAATAAAGATAAAACTATTCATTTTGAATTCTATAGTTTTGTATGTATTGATTAATCATGTTAGCTTGGTTTAAAAATATAGGCAGCTATTTAGGTGGTAACTTGGTAGATAAAGTTAACAGTCCTTTGAATGGGGAATTGTATGTTTACCATATCAATGGAAGATATTTACTTAATGCCAAATCAACCAACTACAGTTTTGGTGAATTGCATACCGGATTCCAAAAAGCCTTCAAACATATTGGAATTGATCAATTAAAAATTAACAATTGCCTTGTGCTTGGCTTTGGAACAGGCAGTGTTGTGTCAATAATACGCGAGGAATACAAACTCAACTTTCCAATAATTGCTATTGAAAAAGATCCGGTGGTTATAAAACTGGGAAAAAAATACTTCAATATTGAGCGCTTTCAAAACCTGCAAGTTCTTCCTCAGGATGCAGCCACTTATATTTTACAAAACAAACAGCTTTTCGATCTTATCGTATTTGATATTTACATAAACGATATTATTCCTTCTTATTTTGAAAGTATTGAATTTCTTAATGCATTAAAAAAACAACTCAGTCCTACAGGAATGCTGCTTTTTAATAAAGATGTAAACAATCCAAGCATGAATGCATCTTTGCTTCAACTTGAAACTAATCTGAATACAACTTTTTCATCAGTAGAAAAATTTCAGCTGGTTAAGAACAATTATTTTTTTCGGGCTACAATTTAGAAATTCAATAACTGACAGCTTCTGCCGTTATTTCATATCTTTTGAATTTTTGTCTGTACTAATCTGAAAATATGGCCTCATATTATTGATTACCAAATACTTGTCAGTAACAAATTGCGCCTAAAGCAGCCATAATTTCCATTTTAACTGATGGCATTTTAGTTGAAATAAGCTAGTCAAATACAAAATGATTTTTTAACAAATTAAATTATAGGAGGACAAAATAATGACACTCGTAAGAATGAACAAACCAAGCAACTACTATCCAGCATATTCAAAGTTTTTTGATAATTTCTTTGAAAATGACAGGGATTTTTTCACACCAAAGGCAAAAAACAATTTACCAGCTGTAAATGTTGTTGAAAGCAAAGAAGAATTTGTAATTGAAGTTGCTGCACCTGGCTTAAAGAAAAATGATTTCAACGTAAAACTCGATAATGATGTGATTACAATTGAAACCAAGACTGAAGAAAAAGAAATGAAGGAAGAAATGAATTTCACTCGCAGAGAGTTTAATTACAGCTCATTTAGTCGCTCATTTACATTACCTGATAGCATCGAAAGTTCAAAAATTGATGCAAAATACGAAGACGGTGTACTAAAGGTTATGTTACCTAAAAAAGAAGAAGCTAAAGTAAAAGCTTTAAGAGAAATTAAAATTTCATAATAACGAATCAAGCTTGTTTTCAAAACCCTGCACTTAGTGTAGGGTTTTTTAGTTTCTGGAATAAAGCAGATACTTTTCTCTTATGAGCTTAAATTTCTGAAGATCTTCTTTCCAACTCTCTCTTATTTGCTCTTCTGTCCAGCCTGCTATAATTTGTTTTCTTAATTGATCGGTTCCTGCAAGCTTGTCGAAATAAGCTTTAAAAAATGTTGACTTATTATCAGAATGCTGATAGAAATCCAAAAGAAATTCTAAACTGAGCGACCAATATCCACACTGAAGCCGAGTATTACTTAAATCAATGCCTTGACATTCTTTCCCCAAATGAGGAGGATTATCAGAAACCCCCGGAATGCTTATTGGTGTAAAATAATAATTCCCTACATGAGAATTTGGTTTACCAATAATCTGAAAAGGTTTATTGGTTCCTCTGCCCACACTCACATCTGTTCCTTCAAATAAACAGAGATGAGGATATAAAGCTACAGCTTTCATATTGGGTAAGTTTGGACTTGGTGCAATGGGTAGTTTATAATGCGCTTTAAAATAAGCCTGCTCACAATCGCTCAAATGATGGTAGTAATATTCTTCACCATCTTCAAATGAAAGAGGCATTATCTTTAAATCACATTTAATTGCCTTGTTTAGCCAGCCTTCTCCGTTCACCATATTTGCATACTCACCAATGGTCATTCCATACAGATAGGGAACTTCATGCAAACCAACAAAAGAGGCAAATTCTTTTTTCAGAACAGGTCCATCTACAAAACCAATATTGGGATTTGGCCTATCCAATACAATCATTGCCACATTATTTTCTGCACAGGCTTCCATGACGTAGGACATGGTTGAGATATAGGTATAACACCTTACGCCAACATCCTGCATATCAAAAATAACAACATCAATTCCTTTCAAATCAGCCGCTGTTGGCTTTTTGTGGTTTCCATACAAGGAAATTATGGGAATTTTATCAGGTCCGTATTCTGAATCAGAAATAATGGCACCATCTGCATTATTTCCTCTGAATCCGTGCTCAGGTGATAATATTTTAGCAATATGAATATGCAGCGATAATAATGTATCTACCAAATGAACATCTTGTATGATGGACGTATGATTGGCAACAATAGCTACTTTTTTATCCTTTATCAAAGGGATGTATTTATTCATTTGTTCAGCACCTGTTTTTAACTGTGCATATGTTAAATTTGCAAACAAATAAAAAATTAAAAGTCCAATCATTTTTTTCATATCCTTGTGAATTTCGAATATTACATAGCAAAAAGAATCACATTTCAGTCCAAACGTACATTTTCCAAAACGGTGGTCCGAATTGCTATTGCTGCTATTGCACTTAGTTTAGCCGTAATGATGGTATCCATTTCCATTGTTAAAGGTTTTCAGCATGAAATAAAAAGCAAAGTAATTGGTTTTGCTTCACACATTCAAATAACGCATACGAATATAAATTATACTTTTGAAAATGAACCGATTGAATATTCTCAAGATGTTTATAAGCGCATTTCCAGCATCGACCAAGTAAATAATATTCAGGTTTTTGCCAACAAGCCAGGCATTATTAAAACAACCGAAGCCATTGAAGGGGTTGTACTTAAAGGAGTATCGTCTACCTATGACTGGAGCTATATCAGGCAATTTCTGGTAGAAGGAGAAATTCCAACATTTGCAGATAGCACAACATCAACTAATCTGATTATCTCCAATTTAATAGCCAAAAAACTCCGATTGAATATAGGTGATGATGTAGCTATTTATTTTGTCCAGCAACCTCCACGTGTTCGTAAGTTTATTATCACAGGAATATTTGATAGCGGAATTGAAGAAATCGATCAGGTTTTTGCCATCTGCGATATCAAGCAAATTCAAAAACTGAATAATTGGGAAAACAACCAAATTGGTGGCTACGAAGTTTTCATCAACGATCTGGAAGAAATCGAACAAGTAAATGACATTGTTAGAGCTGGAGTAAATTTCAATGAGGATACAAAAATGATCTCACAGATTTATCCTCAGATATTTGATTGGCTGAATTTGCTGAATATCAATGTTCGAATAATTTTGATTTTGATGGTTATTGTTGCAGCTGTAAATATGATTACAGCACTTTTAATAATTATTCTGGAAAAAACAAATATGATTGGTATGCTGAAATCCATGGGAGCATCTGACCAAAGTGTTTCATTAATCTTTATGATTCATGCTGCTTTCCTGATAGCTTCTGGAGTCATTATTGGAAATTTAATTGGCTTTACATTCATTTTCCTTCAATATAAATTTGAACTATTCAAACTCTCACCTGAATCGTATTACATGGATCATGTTCCTGTATTATTAAGTTGGGGACGTTTTGCTTTGCTTAATCTTGGTACATTTTTAATATGTACCCTGATCATGTTTATTCCAACCCAATTTGTCTCTCGCATTAAACCACTCAAAGCAATCCGCTTCAATTAATCTTATAAAATTAAAAATAAATTTGCAGTGTGATGTCTATGATTATGTGCGCTTTACACAATCGTTGATTTCTTCGAGGTAACTTTTTTTTTCTCATCGTATAAATAATTGAGAATAACAATTTACCTGATTCGAATTCTCACCAAACATATAATTTTTTGACAAAAACAAGTCTTGCTTGTTGCAATATTAGTGTGCCTAAAAAATGCCATGATGAGAAAAACAGCAATTTATTTGATCCTACTTTTTACCATTATAAGTCACTCATCTTTTTCAAATTCAAATAGTATAAAATTCATTAATGCCAAGAATAATGGCATACGCATAAGCCAGAATAGCTCTTTAAATCTAAGTTCACAGGGTACGATAGAAGCATGGATTTATTTATCATCTTATAAGGACTTTGCCGGAATCATTCACAAGGGCGATAAAAAAGATTTTTCTGACGAGGCTTACACCCTGCAATTGTGGAATAACAACAAATTGTATTTTGCAATTTCAAACAATTCAAACTCTTATCAAATTCAATCAACAAGCAGTTTACAATTGTCAAAATGGTATCATGTAAGTGCAAGCTGGAACTCATCCGGCATGCAGTTATATCTGAATGGAAAGCTCGAATCGTCTTCTTCAAATAGTTTATCAATTAATTACGCCAGTTTAAATGATCCTAACAAAAATGGATTAAACATTGGCAGACAATTAAATGAAGATTATAACACGAGCTACAATAAATTCACCTTTGATGGAATCATTGATGAAGTGCGAATTTGGAACAGCTGTTTGCATATTTATCAAATCCAGAAAAGAATGTTTGAGGAGCTAAACTCAAGTGATTCATTATGGAGTAATTTAGTAGGCTACTGGCCATTTAACGAAGGAAGTGGCACTGTTGTAAGTGATAATAGCTCGAACAGCAATACGGGTAATTTTATCCCATCAAATGGAAACAAACCCAGGTGGAAAACAAGATTATTTCCTAACTCATTAACATGGAAAGGCGATGTATCTCGCGATTGGAATAATGCCAATAATTGGCAAGAAGGAATAACTCCTCATGCTTTTTCAAATGTATTAATACCAACTACAACAACCAATTTACCTGAAGTAAAAAATACGGGCATGCAATGTGGCTCACTAATTTTAAATCCAGGAAAGTATTTGACAATTGCTTCTGGAAAGAGCTTAAAAGTATGGAGCGAAATAGTATTCAAAACAGATAATACAAAAACAGCTTCGCTGGTTAATCTTGGAACATTAGCTGTGGTTGGGGAAAGTCGATTTGAGCGAAAAATCACCTCCGATGGCTGGCATTACATTTCTTCCCCCGTTTCTAATTCATCATCTAACATCTTTTGGGGATCAGCATTATATGGATACAACGAAACAAGTGGACTATGGAATAAAGTAACCAATAATCAAACGCTTAATAGTATGGATGGTTACGATGTTTATGTCAAAAACAATCATAAAGTTGTGACCTATACTGGTTCATTAAATTCAGGGAATTTTTCAAAAAACCTGACCTACAATAGAGATGGATACAACTTAATTGGAAACCCATATCCTGCTACAATCGATTGGGACGCAAGCAGTGGATGGACCAAAACAAATATCAATGGAGCAATATATATTTGGGATCCTGCTCAAAATAATTTCACCACTTACACAAATGGATCAGGAACAAATGGAGGGAGCAGATATATTGCTTCAACTCAGGGATTTTTTGTTCGAGCCAATTCTGGAGGTGGTTCAATAGCAATGACCCCCCAGGTAATGGTGGAATATCCCAATGGTCAATTCAGAGGTGATAAAAATGCATATCAACTTTCATTAATTGTTGATGGAAATGGTCGAAATGATGAAACCATCATTCGATTTCATGAAAATGCACAGGAATATTTTGAAGATAATCTGGATGCATATAAAATTTATAGTTACGATTCTGATGTTCCTCAAATTTATTCAGTACTGACAGACGGTTCGTTCGCATCCATCAATTCTCTTCCCAAAAACAACATGGATGTATCTATTCCAATTTCCTTTATTGCTTCAGTTAATAGCGAATATCAGATTAACTGTAAGCTGGATAAAAGTCCGGTTGAAACAGATTTTTTTCTTGAAGACTTAGTAACAAACAAAATATTTGACCTGAAACAAGGTACTTATCACTTCCACGGCCAAGTGACCGATAGTAAAGAAAGATTTTTATTACATGTAAATCACTCAGCCACTTTAGTTGATAATGAAAAGACAAGCACCGAATTAAATGAAAATAATATGAGAAGTATTAATGTTTTTTCAACCCATCGAACATTATTCATCGATACAAGAAGTACAGAGACCAACAAAGCAGTTATCAAAGTTTATAATATGCTTGGTG
>JABINZ010000012.1 GCA_018698135.1 Bacteroidota bacterium | reverse complement strand
TAGATGAAGCCCAAAACTGTTCTGATTTGCAATTGAAAATGTTTTTAACCCGTATGGGGCCTTCTGCAAAATTTGTTGTGAATGGCGATTTGACACAAATCGATTTACCATCTTCCCAAAAATCAGGGTTATTAAAAGCCACACAAATACTTAAGAATATTAAGGGGATTGAAGTATTGGAATTTAACGTTCAGGATGTTACACGACATAAAATAGTAAAAGATATAATTCGTGCATATTCAAAAAAGCATCCTCAGGAAAAGCAGAATATTGATTAGTTTTGCCCAAATAATTATACTAAAATATTTGAAAAATAAGAAGTAAATATTATGAAATACGAAGCATTCAATGAAACGAATTTTAAATTCAAAGGTCAGTCGGGATTTATGAAAGGTAAAGTAAGAGATGTGTATGAAGTTGGAGAAGACAAAATATTGTTTGTTGTTTCCGATCGCATTTCTGCATTCGATCATGTTTTGCCCCGCCCCATTCCCTATAAAGGTGAAATTCTAAATTTGATTGCTGCAAAAGCACTTAAATTAACTGAAGATATTGTTCCCAATTGGTTAGAAGAAGTTCCTGATCCGGCTGTTTCTTTAGGAAAAAGATGCAAACCTTTTCCAGTCGAAATGGTTATTCGAGGATATTTAGTTGGTCATGCCTGGCGGGAATATAAGTCTGGTAAAAGAAGCATCTGTGGTATTCCTTTAGCTGAAGGATTAGTGGAAAATCAAAAGTTTTCAAAACCCATTCTAACCCCAACCAGCAAAGCAGTAGATGGACATGATGAAGACCTATCGAGAGATGAAATTTTAGAAAGTGGTCTTGTTTCAGAAAAGCACTATAAGCAACTTGAAGAAATCACCCATAAATTATTTGAAAGAGGTAGCGAAATTGCTGACAAACAGGGATTGATTTTAGTGGATACAAAGTATGAATTTGGTCTCTATTATGACGAAGTTTATCTTATTGATGAAGTACATACACCTGATTCGTCACGCTACTTTTATGCAAAGGGCTACGAAGAAAACTTTGCCAAAGGGATGAAGCAAAAGCAGCTTTCGAAAGAATTCATTCGTGAGTGGTTGATGGAACAAGGATTTCAGGGCAGGGAAGGTGATGTGATGCCTGATATTAATGACGATGTGGTTGAAATGGTAATGAACCGTTATATTGAATTGTATGAAAAAGTAACCGCTGAAAAATTCAATTTCTCAGATCGGACAAATGTGATCAGTCGTATTGAGAATAACGTAAACCAAGCAATCGAGAAATATTTATAATATTTTAGCGCATTTCCGGTTAATATATCATAATCATTAAATCAAATGATGAAGAAGTTCCTAATTGTAATAATTGGATTGATTTGTACATTTCAAGTGCATGCGCAATCAGATGCCGTAGATGATGAATTTGCAGATATGGTTGCATCAAAACGAGATGCAGTTGTATTGATTAAGGCATTTGGACAAGCCGGACATTTAATGGCTACAGGAACCGGCTTTTTTATTCAAAGTGAGGGTATTGTCATTACGTCATTTCCAATTATTAAAACAGCAAGTGCAGTATTGGTTGCTACACAAGATGGCCACTTATACGATTTATTAGAAGTCATTAAAGTTTATGAAAAAACGGGTCTTGTAGAATTCAGGGTTAAAAATCCTGACAATGTTGTCTTTCCTGTGTTAAAGCTTTCAAATTCAATATTATATGAAGGAGATGAAGCCTTTGTTTTGGGAATTAATGATAAAAATATAGCTGTAGTTTCGGAAGGAATAGTATCTATTGCCCGAATGTTTGAAGGAGTTGGTCCCGGTTTACTACTAATGATTCCTTTGGCAGAATTACACGATGGCGCTCCCTTATTAAATATGAAGGGCGAATTGATTGGAATTATATCTTTTGATTTGGTTGAAAAATTTGATAAAAACATTGCTGTCAGTATTTTGGCATTAGAGCACGCAAGTGTTGAAAAAGAAAAGGTAAAAGAAGCGAATGCCAGACAAAATGAACTAACCAAAAAATCGGACAAAAAGGATAGCAAAGAAAAAATTCAGGACATACTGGGCCAAGGTTACGATAGCCTTGTGATAATGGAAAAACGATTGTATACATTAGGAGATACTATTCTTGATGGTTGGAATGAGTTTTCAAGAATGGACGCCTTAACGGATTTTATACCACAATTTGTAACGGCATTAAAAACTCCTGGATCATTTAATTATCCCTTCGACTCTTTTTCCTTCATGTATGTTTTGAAATCACCTGATAAAAAATTCAGGGTTTTTAGTTGGACATTACGTTTTGACGATGGGAGTTATCGTTATTATGGAGCTATTCACATGGACAAAGAAGGTGCTGCTCAGTTAATTCCATTGTATGATTACTCAAAGCAAATATTGTTTAATGAGGTTGAAGATAGTTTGCATGGACCCGAAAGTTGGTTTGGTGCTTTGTACTACGACATTATGAAACTAAAACACAAAGGTCAAGTCTATTACATTCTTTTGGGATGGGATGGTAATAATAGTTTTAGTTCTAAAAAGATTATAGAAGTATTCAGATTTAATGAAGATGGTCAACTAATATTAGGTGCACCAATTTTTGAGGTAGACGGGGAGATAAAGTACAGGCGGGTTTTTGAATTCAATAATCAATACAGTATGATGATGAAGCTGATTCCCAAAAGCAAAATGATTGTATTTGATTATTTGGTTCCCCCTCAGGAAAGAGATTTAGGAAAACAATGGTTATATATTCCTGCTGATACGTATAACTATTATGCTTTCAAAAAAGGAATTTTGACTTTCAACGAAGATTTCTTCAGTCATGTGAATTCTGAAAAGGCCAAAAAATTAATCGATAATAGCAATCATAAAGGAGATCGACTTAATATTAATGGTGCTTCAACGAAGTAAGTTTTAATTAAGCGATTTAGCAAATATTTTCAAGCGAACAAGAAAATCTTTAACACGACTGGCAGAAACATCTGCATGTGTGCCATCGAAAAATACCACATAGCCACCACGTCCCTTCACGTATTTTTTCACATATTTTAAATTCACCAAATGCTTGGAATGAATACGGAAAAAATCTTTATCGGCTAATAATTTTTCATAATTACTTAGGGTTTTCGAAACCACAATTTTTTTATCGGTTTTGAGAATAAAAATGGTGTAATTATTATCTGATTCGCATCGAATAATATCTTCTATATCAATGATGTTAAGCCCTTCCATGGTTGGAAGAATAATTTTATTTTGTTGAGATGCAAGCGAATCTTTTATTTTGAGGAGTTTATCATCAAATTCAGACTCATCTGTCACCTTTGTAAAGCGAGCTACTGCATCCTGCAAATCGTTGAAATTAATAGGCTTCAACAAATAGTGTAAGGCTGCATATTCAAAGGCACGTAAAGCATATTGGTCGTAGGCAGTGGTGAAAATGACTTGAAATAATTTATGACTAACGTTTTCCAATACTTCAAAACCGTCACCATCAGGCATTGCTATATCAAGAAAAACCAATTCAGGTTTCAGCTCATCTATAATTTTGATACTATCTGCAACATTTTGGGCAGTACCAATTATTTCCACTTCAGGACAATATTTGTCCAATAACAACTGAAGGGTAGAAAGACTGTTTTTTTCATCGTCAACGAGAATTGCTTTGATTGTTTCCATGTGTTCTTTTTTATGCTACGAATTAATCGTATCAAAGTGAATAAATAGTTTAACTTCGGTTCCTGCTGCTTCTCCATTTTTATGATATAAATCAAGCACCTCGACTTTCATATTTGTTTTATTTAAGCTGTTCAATAGTTCCAGGCGCTCCTCTATATTTTTCATGCCGGTTGATTTATGAAATCTTCGTTTACTGCTTATTACTAAAGCTTTTTCGCGTCCAATCCCATCATCTTTAATGCTCACAAGCATGGTTTTTTTGTCGAATAAAGATAAATCAATGTTCAATGTTCCACCGGTTTTTTTAGGCATTAAACCATGCCATATTGCATTTTCTAAGTAGGGCTGCATAAGCATGGGGGGAATCTGAATTTTTGTTGGGAGGATGTTTTTATCTACATTAATGTGATAGGAAAAATGCTCAGTAAATCTTAATTCTTCCAACTCAAGATACAATCGGATACTTTCAATTTCTTCACTCAGTTTAATGCTATCGTGCTTTGAATTTTCTAAAATTTTCCGCATCAAGGAAGAAAAATTAGTTAAATAAATATGTGCAGTTTCGCTGTCTTGTTGTAGAATGAATTGTTGGATTGAATTAAGCGAGTTGAATATAAAATGAGGATTCATTTGCAGGCGTAATGCTTTTTGCTGTATGTCAGAGAATTTTTTCTGATACTGCAACATCTCATTCTCGGTTTTGTGTTTTTCCTGAATTCGCCTTAATCGCATCGAAATCATTTTGTAAATTATAAATCCTAAAATTAAGAGGATAGGAATCCGAATAGTCCATTTTTGCCACCACAGTGGTTCTACAATGACGGTTACACTTATTGGATTTTCGTTCCAAACACCATCGCTATTTGAGCCCTTAACCTGAAATACATAGGTGCCGGGTACCACTTTTGTATACTCGGCAATTCTACGGTCTGCATCGGTTTTAATCCAGGCTTTATTGTAATTCTTTAAACGATATGAATATTTGTTCTTTTGTGGATTGCTAAACTCAAGTGCAGAAAACTCAAAGGAAAAAAAGTTTTGATGATAGGTGAGAACGATGGTATCACCATCATTTAGTTCAACTGCTTGCTTTTCGTGAAAAATACTGAATGATGAAATGATGACAGGTGGGATATTATTATTTTTCTTAATATTATCAGGTTTAAACCGATTAATTCCATTCATGCCTCCAAAATACATCACTCCTTTTGAGTTCATAAAAGCTGCATTATGATTGAATTCATAACTCTGAATACCGTCATCAATATCGAAGTTCACGAATGTTTCGGTTATTTTATGAAAACGACTAATTCCACGGTTCGTACTTAACCACAAATTGTTAAATTGGTCTTCAAACATTCGATAAACAATATTGTTTGGTAAGCCTTCATCTTCTGTGAAATATTTAAACGATCCGTTTTTTCGATCGTATTTATTTAATCCACCTCCCATGGTAGCTATCCAAATAATACCATCTTTGTCTTCATGGATGGAGAAAACACTCTTCGTACTTAGTCCTGTTTTTGAAGCATTATATTTAATAGCTGTAAAATTATCCTGCTTAGGGTTGTAAATATTCAATCCGTCATAGGTGCAGAACCAAATCATCCCATAACTATCTTCATATATTGAGAAAATAGTATTGTTACTCAAACTTTTTGAATCTAGCGGATCATGGAAATACCGCTTAAACTTCCCACTGATTGGGTCAAGTTTATTTAATCCATAATTTGTTCCTACCCAAATTGTTCCCTCCCGATCGATGAAAACCTTCCAAACATGATTTGAACTAATGCTTGTTTCATCTTTAGGATCGTGCATAAAGCAGCTAAAAGAATTGGCTTTTACATTATAGTAATTTAAACCACCTGAAAGAGTTGAAATCCAAAAATTACCATTTGAGTCCTTAACAATGTCGCGGATCAAATTATCAGATAATGAATTCGGATCTGCAGGATTATTTTGAATGTAGCTGAAAGTATTTGTTTTAAGATCTAATAAGTTGATGCCATTACTTGTCCCAATCCACAAAACATCCTCTTCTTCATCTTCAAACATTGTCCAAACAGTTCCCTCATTAAGTCCGTTAGGATTACTGGGAGAATAGGTAATGTGTTCAAACTGATTTGCATGTGGATTCACTTTTGCCAGACCTCTCCATGATGTTCCAACCCAAATAATGCCGGATCGATCCTCATAAATAGAATTGATGAATTCTTTGCTGAATTCTTTTAATTTTTGATCATTTCGGCTAACAAATTTGTTTTTTATGGGATCAAAAATATTCAGACCATTACCTTGGGTACCAACCCATATATTTCCATTTCTATCCTCTAACAAATAGGAAATTGAATTCCCTGATAGCGCATTTAAATCGATAGTATTAGATGTGTAATGAGTGAAGTTCTTCTCTTTGGTGGCGAATTTATAAAGCCCAATCTCAGTACCAAACCAGTAATTTCCTTTTTTGTCCTGTATTATACAATTTACAGGAATCCCTTTTAATGGATTAATGTTTTTAGCGTCATATAATGCTGTAAACTTGCCATTTTTTTGATCTAAAATTGAAATTCCATTATTGGTAGCTACCCAAACTAAATTGTGTTGATCAATGAATACCTGATTGATATAATTGCCTGCAATAGAGTTTGGATTGCTAGGGTCGTTATAATAACTGGCTATTTTTTTTTCATCTTCATAATATACATTGAGTCCATAATTTGTCCCTATCCAAATATTATGAATTTTGTCTTCAACTATAGTACGAATAGTATCGTTTGATAATGTAAATTCAGGATGAGTTGAAGAATAATGCGTGAACTTTTGAGGTCCTTTGTCAAGTATATTTAGGCCACCATCTGTACCTATCCACAGCTGATTTCGTTCATCTTCAAAAAGTGTATTGATAGTTTGATGGCTTATTCCTTTTTCACTATTTTTTAGGTTGGGTTTGTAAATAGTAAATTTATAGCCATCGTATTTATTTAGGCCATCCCATGTACCAAACCATAAATTACCCATATGATCTTGCAAAATACAATTGACATTATTTTGAGATAATCCAGGTTGAAGCTTGTAGTTTTCCGAGCTTAACCAAACAATAGGGGTATAATCTGCTTTTTGAGCAGAGGTTTGAAGTGTACCAGAAATATGAAAAAATAAGCACAAGGAAGTCAATAAAATGAAATGACGTTTGAATTTTATCCTCATACCGATCATGAATAACTATTATAATTTCAAATTAATTTCTATCATTAAAATCTACAATCAATGTAGTATAACTAGTGTGATACAAACACCTACGAATGTAAAAATTTAAACTGAAATTCCTTTCGCCCCATCCAATTAATTTGACAGAAGCATTATAAAGTTACAATATATTATTCAGCGAAATAAACGATTTTATGCTATTTTGTGATTTAGCTTAGTAAATGAGTAGAATCTACTATTAAATGTGTTTGTTGATATAATTGACTAATGTGTTCTTATCTGTAAGACCAACAATTCTTTCAACAACTTCACCATCCTTAAATAAAAGCATAGTCGGAATGTTCATAACCTGATAGCGTTGTGGTACAGCTCTGTTATGGTCGATGTCTAATTTACCAACTTTCACTTGTTCTTTCATTTCGCTGGCTATTTGTTCAACAATAGGAGCTTGCATGCGACAAGGGCGACACCATTCGGCCCAGAAATCAACCAATGTTACACCACTTTTAACTGTTTCATCAAAGTTTTTATCAGTCATGGTATAAATGGCATCGTGCGCTGAAGTAGTGCTTTCGCTTACTTCGGGGCTTGTTGTTGATGCTACTGTATATTGTGTAGTTTGATTGCGCATATATTCTTTTGCAGCTTCTCTTTTGTCAGTATTGTTATTACAGGATGTTGATATAAAACCTATAATGATTGTCAATGCGAATGTGTAGATGATCCTAGCTTTCATGTTTAATGTTTTTATGATAAATTTACGTATTTAAGTATATAGATGTTTGACAAATGATGTGCCATTGTTGCATTGCTATACAGCAAGAAAATTATTCATGTTTTCTGTCAATATGACTTTATAAATGAATTAAGGTTTTATTGGAGGATCCTGATAAAACTTATCTTCTTTAGTCATAGCCTTATGAGCACGGTATTTTTTTCGGCTGTCTACAACAAATACGCTTTCAGGATATTCCAAAATAATTCTTTCATATAAAATAATGGCATTCTCAATG
>JABINZ010000011.1 GCA_018698135.1 Bacteroidota bacterium | reverse complement strand
GTATTGATTTCTTCGTTTTCACCAATGCGCTCACCATAGGGTGGATTCATCACAACGATCCCATCATCAAAAGCTGGTTTATATTTATCAAAGGAATGTTTACGCAACTGAATATATTCTGAGAAACCATACTCTCTTATCGAATCTTGGCAAATATCAATGGACTTTGCTGAATTATCAATACCTACGATTTTAACTTTGGGTTTAACAATTTTTTGGTTTCTTTCGGTGCGAATTTGCTGAAATAATTCTTTGTTATAGTCAGGCCAATTTTGGAAGCTATAGCCACGCCTTTTATAACCCGGTGGTGTATTCGTAGCAATCAGGCATGCTTCCATTAGCAAGGTTCCTGTGCCACACATTAAATCAATAAAAGGGACATCTCCTTTCCAATCGGTGAGCATAATCATTCCTGCTGCAAGAACCTCATTCAAAGGTGCCATGTGTCCCTGAATACGGTAGTTCCTTCGGTGTAATGAAACGCCCGAACTATCCAAGTAGAGAGAGAATTCCTTTTGATTAGCAAAAACACTGAAACGAATATCGGGTTCTTCAATATCAACGGATGGTCTTTTGCCTGACTTATTTCTAAACTGATCGACTATGGCATCTTTTGATTTAAGGGAAACAAATTTTGAGTGGTTGAAGTAGTCGGAATTAACTACACTATCGATAGCAAATGTTTGTTCAAGTTTTAAGTGCTGGCTCCAATCGTACTTATAAATCTGCTGATACAATTGATTGTCGTTGGCAGCGATAAATGTATGAATCTGAACTAAAACTCTCAATGCGGTTCGTAATTCATAATTGGCCCGATACAAAACACGTTGATCACCTTCGCACATCACTGCACGGTTTAGCTTTAATATATCTTGTGCTCCAATAGCTTCCAATTCTGCAACCAATAGGTCTTCAAATCCAAAAGATGTTTTTACGAGTATTTTCAAAATCCTGGGTTTAGCACACAAAGGTAGGGAGAAAGAGAATTTTGACTAATAATAATTTGTTAAGGTGATTTCACAAAGCGCTTCTTTCTGATTTTCTCTATTTCAAGATAAATGCAAGGATCATTGTAAGTGATTTTTTTATCACTATTTGATTCTTTAAAATAGGAGGTTAATGATTTTTGCCATACAAAGCCCAGATTATATCTTCCCCTTCGATAGTAATCCTGTTCATTACTGCTAAAGCCAAGTGTTGCTCCATAAGCTTGATTTTCCTGAAATTTTGGAGTAAAGTAGTGCTGATCGCCTGTCCAAATCCATTCCATAAAAACAATTACACCTGAATCGGGCAGTTTAATATTATATTTTGAAATATCAGCTGTAACCCATTTATTAGGTTTTTGTGCTTTTGCAATTACATTGGATGTCAGTAAGTCGTTCTTTGGAAAAAAGCTATCATTCACTGAAAATATTCTAACTCTGAAAGGAGCCTGATATTTTCCCCAATTGGTGATATAATAGGAAACTGATTTAATATATGGATTAGATTCAGTAGTATTTGGAATATATCTGCCAATTATCCAACCCACTGTTCCATAATTACTTATTGGAAAAATCCGTAGCAAATAATCTGTTTTTGTGTTTCCTAGTTTGCTTGTTTTTACCTTTTTTCGAGAGCTAATAGTTATCTCTTCTAATTGTATTGCTTGTGGAATTAGTTCAATGTAATTAAGCTGATTTAGTTTTAAATCGCTGAATTTTATAATCTGCCTTTTATAGGAGAGAGCTTGGATGACTAAACTGTCATCTTTAAGTTGTCGGCATTTATCCTGTGTAAGTACAAGCTTTCCCTGTCCATATTCATTGGAACACAAGCCATCTTCATGATTAATAAACCAAGCCTGAACAAAGGGAATTGATTCTTTGTTATCGGTATTTGCAATTTTAAATTCATAAACAGCATCCTGTGCACTAGAATGATAAAAGGAAAAAAGGAAGCAAACAATGAGTAATTTCTTGTTAATCATCTTGTGTCATTTTTTATATGACGAAATGTAAAATGGTTTTGTTACTGTGACTTATGAAAAAATATTTTTTTGTGAAATTTAGATATAGTCTTTAATCATTTTAAGTTCAGAATTAGTAGAGATTAAATCATGATGAGATGATTTATGATGAGCTATCTTTATCCATTTTTCTCAGCAAAAATGTAAGTATTAAGAAAACTATCAAAGCGTATATAAGCGTAAAATTAGTGCCCATGGGTCTGTTAGGATCACCAATTGCAATGTGAATAATTTCAGTAGTTAATGCACCAAAAAGCATGCTTATAATTGCGCGAACCCATATTTTTCTTAGATATTTCATTAATATTTCAAATTGAATTATTTCTCACATTGTATAAAATAGCCATCTTCTTTTTGGTATGCTACATGTTGAAAGCCTGCCTGTTTTAATTGCTCAATTACATGCTCAACGGAATGCATGCAAAAGACATCACCTTTTGTAAATCCTTGTCTTGTTAATTCTACATCATCATCCATAAACAGATGAAAACAGCCATTTTCTTTTAATAAATTCCTGATTTTTACAAAAGGAATTTCAAGACTGGTCCAGAAATAGGTCACATTCAATACGTATATTTTATCATAGAAATTGGATTCAAATGTATGTTCTAAAAAGTTCCCATACAAAAGCTTGACTTTGTTGTTATCTATTTGTTTTTTAAATCGTTTAATTGATTTAGCATACATTAATGAGGAGAAATCAATCCCTGTGATTATACAGTTGTATTTTGCTAAAATTTTTTGTATTCCCAGTCCATGTCCAAAGCCAATCTCTAAAATTTGATCGTTTTCCTGAATACTTAATTTGCTTACCAGTTTGTCGTATGCATAGCTGTTTGCTCTTTGCATCAATTTGGAAATAATTTTTCCGAGAAAACCTTTTGGTTGGCGATATTGTTTTTCTATTATTCGGAACATCGATCCGTTTATTTACATGGCTTGAACAGGACAAACAGCTGTACAATCATCACAAAGAATACACTCGGCATGTCTTATTTTTTTATGGTTTGAGATATAGCTCATTACGTCAATATCCATTGGGCAAATTTTGTTACATGCACCGCATTCAATGCATTCATTAGCTGTTGGTTTAATATTAATTATGCTTAGTTTTCTGGTAGGAATCATTACTAATGAAACAGGACAAACATATTTGCAGAAAGCTCTCTGATCATTTAAAACAAAGGCCAGAGGAATTCCAATTGCATAATATAGAAGGTTGCCCGTAAACATCCAGATCATTTCCTTTTGGCCGAGATAATCAGCTCTAACATCATAATTCAAAACAAAAACCAAATAGTATGGAATTAACAGCGAAATAAGGAGTGCAATAAAGCGTATGTTTTTATATTGTGGATTGATTTGTTTCTTTTTCTTTTGAACAGGTAACCAATCGAGAATTGCTGCAGTCCAGCATGCCCAGCCGCAAAATCCTCTTCCCCAAATTAATGGTCCAAATATTTTAGCAATTGCATAATGAATGAATCCTTTACTGAAAAAACCGACCATCACTATTAATGCAACACCTTCTAATTGGAAATTTTCATTATTAATGATTGGCATAAAAATTAACATACAAGGTAATATCATCAGGCTGGCTACTTTTCTCCCTATTATTTTCTTTTTACCTTTAAATCTTGAGCGTAAAAAGATACCTGTTGAGATGGAGAATCCAATCCAAGGGAATATGGCCCAAAATCCCCACCAGCCTATGGTCATATATAAAAGGGTTGCAACAGCCAATCCGATTAAGAATGGCAAACAGATATTTAATGAAATCTTCATGATATCTTATTCTTTATATCATTGCTTATTAAAATGTAGTAAATAGAAATGTATTCCATGTTAGAGTATTGTATTTAAAGAAATACGCTACTCTGAAAAATGTTCGAAGATAAAGGAAAGAAGTCAATTCTGAAATTGAGGAGTTTTAGTCATTGTGGATAATTTATTTCTACCTTTGCCTACCTTAAAAAATGAATCATCAATATGAGGCCAGTTCCAGATAAAGGCATCCCTGATTTAAGAGTCAAAGTTCCCATTCGGATACTTTTACTTCTGGGTTTAGCTATCCTGTTTTGGGCTTCTGCTTTTGTGGGTATTCGATCTGCTCTTGAAAGTTATTCTCCTCAAGCCTTGGCTTTGTTACGTTTCCTGATAGCATCCTTTATATTAGGTATTTATGCCTTGATTATTAAAATGCCATTTCCCAAAAAATCTGATATTCCGTTTTTTGCATTAGCCGGTTTTGTTGGCATTACTCTATATCATTTGTGTCTGAATATTGGTGAACAAACAGTGACAGCAGGGACTTCCAGCTTTTTGGTGAGTGCTGTGCCGATCTTTACAGCTCTTTTTTCACTGTTTATTCTCAAGCAAAAACTGAATAAGTGGGGATGGTTTGGAATCTTAATTAGTTTTTCAGGTATTGCCCTCATTTCTTTTTCCGAAAGTGGATTTGGGACTTTAAATACCGGAACACTTTTGGTTTTAATGGCTGCCTGCTCAGGAAGTTTATATGTTATTTTTCAGAAACGATTGCTGGAAAAATACACACCTCTGGAAGTAGCATCATATACTTTTTGGTTTGGAACCTTTTTTATGCTCATTTTCATACCCCAATTAATTCATGATATTCAGATTGCTACGACTATTGCTACACTTGAAGTAGTGTATTTGGGTATTTTTCCTGCTGCTGTTGCCTATGTTATCTGGACCTATGTTTTGCCCAAATTTCCTTCAGCTACGCACATTACCAGTTATTTGTATATTTCTCCGGTACTTACTATGATCATTGCACTCATATGGATACACGAAATTCCAACAATTGCCTCTATCATTGGTGGATTTATTACGTTGGGTGGCGTTATTCTCACAAATACAATGGGACGCTAGAAATTCATATTTCTAATTTATACATTTTTCCCAAATAAAGGGGAGCAAACAATTTCCTGTTTATAACTACAAACTCTTTTTACAGAAGCTTTTAATATTATTGCAATACTAATTTGTAATTCATTTGAATAAACTATGATGATGAAGAAAAGCTTAGCAATTATTGTATGTCTGATTTTGTTTTCAATTGCAGGGTGTGAGTTCATATCCTTTGATGAGCATAATGTCGATGAGTACACAGGTGATTTTACATGGACTCAAATTGTTAAAAATGCCGATTGGGACAATCGATGGGATCATGCATCCCTCGTATTTAATGATAAACTCTGGATTATTGGTGGCTACAATTCAGGTAATCACGGACAAGATCCTTATTATGAAGATGTGTGGAGTTCGGAGGATGGAGAAAATTGGACGTTAGTTTTGGAAGATGCCCCTTGGAAGGGTAGGCGAGGTCATCAACTTATCTCATTTGAGAATGCCATGTATTTGATTGGCGGTTTTTATGTTGACGAAGCTAATGGCTATCGTAATTATGCCAATGATGTTTGGAAAAGTACAGATGGTGAAGTCTGGATAGAAATAAAACCCATTTTTACACCTGAATTGGATTCTTTAATTGATTGGTATCCACGATTTAATCATAGTTGTACTGTTGCGATGCATGGAGGAATCAATTATATTTATTTAATTGGAGGTGCCACCATGATTCCCGGTAAATCAGGTGAATATGCAGTCAAATATTTTAATGATGTTTGGCGATCTACAGATGGAATAAAATGGGAACAAATGCCGGCAAACGATTTTGGAATTCGTTCAGAACATGCACTGACAGTTGATTCAGCTACCGGAACCTTGTATCTTCAAGGAGGTATTCATGGACGGGTTTTCGAAAGTGCCGATCAATCGAAACAACCAATTCCTGACTGGCATTGGCTCTGGACTTCAACAGATGGAGTGAATTGGATTCCAGCTAATGATTTGGATAGTTTTAATCAAAGCTATTTATACAGGGCTCAACATCAAATGATGTTCTATGATAATTTTTTATGGACATTTCCCGGAAAACATACGTATGAAAGTCATTATTCAAAAAATGATAATTATTATACTATCTGGAAACGGGATGATGTCAATAACTGGACAATCGATTCGCATGGAGCTCCTTTCAGCGGTCGATATGGTTATACCTTGGAAAAATTTCAAGGGAATATTTGGATTTTAGGTGGAGTGTATAGCTATGGCGGACCTTCAAATGACATTTGGAAAGGTGAATATAATAAATAAGGATATGATCAAAATAAAATATAGCATAGTCTTACTAGCAATCGCTTTTTCGATACAGGCACAGGATTCTTCTCGTTTCACCATTCCAATCAAAAACTGGAATATGCAGATAGTGGGCTTGGATGTATTTTACCCAACCTATCTGGCTGATCCTTTAGCGGTTCGATTTGAAGTATCATCACAAAGTGTTAAATATGGTGAAATCGATTACCAAGATGGAATAAACAATGGTGAAGGATATAATGGAAAACTTTGTATCACTGGAGGAATGAGGGTTTCTCTTTTTAAATTCTCCCCTAAAAATAATCCAAATATTGGCATAGAAGCAGAATTAGGAATGGTTCTGCCAGTTTATATGCGGGGAGGAAATCATGATTTTATGGCAAATGATGGAATTTACCATTATTCCTTAAGTGTAAAGCCAAAAGAATGGCTGGTTTTTCGGTTTTCAAAACACCACATCTGTACCCATCGTGGAGATGAATTTACGTGGGGAGGTGTCAAGTCACCTATCGATTTTGATCCAAATATCATGACACTTTATGTGAGGGATGATTTCTATTTATCATCGGCTTTTCGTCCTTTGTATTTTTTGAAAAATAAGCAATGGGATATACTTCAAGTTTATGCCGATTACATTTTCTTTTATCCTGGAGTCGATTTTATGGGAAGGAGGCAAAACAAACCTGATGCTCATGCCTACAATGCTTTTCAGATGGGAGCTGAGTTGGAATATTATTTTCCTAAGCAACATTTCGGAGGAGTGTATGCAGCCTATAATGTAAGTGCCTATAAAACAAATTCTTATTCACCGAATTATTCATTTGTAGCGGGTTATATATTTCCACAGGATTTATATAAAAAAAGACTGAGAGTTGGATTTCAGTATTATGATGGTCGCTCTTTATTCAATGAATTTTACAACCACAAAGAAAAGTTCATGGCTTTTAGTGTGGCGATGGATTTATAAATATATTGAATATCTACTATTGTTCAATGATGTGAAAATTGCCACAGATTAACAGAGTTGTTTTCAGGAGGTCAGTGAAATTTCTGTGAATCTGTGGCCTAAATATGATGGTAGGTACAATAAGTATGTGCGGTATAATAAAGGATATACGTTAGAAATAATAATGGATAAGTGATTGGGGCAGTATTTACTAGGAATTTGATTATTTCTTTTCGACTCTTTGCCAAATCAATGTTTCAATCAATGTTTCAAAAATTAAACGTCTATCGATAGTATCCGTTACAGCTGACATTCTTAGTTGGATTTTAAAATGATTTGGGTCGATGATTGAATAGGCATAAGTGAGGTCTATCTGATCAGGAATCATTTTAATTTCTCTACCCTTATATTTCTCTAATATTTCTTGAGGAATTTCTCTTTCCTTTTCCCAACTCATAGTAAACGTGTTGTTTTCACTAACAAGCCATTTGCCTTCAATAGTTCTTCCTCTGCAATCAAGATTTACGGAATGATAAACAAAAGAGCCGTCAGCTTCCAAATCCAATGTCCCTTTTACAGGGCAAGCCGATTGATCCAATAGGGTGTCGTTATAATACCATTCTTGAACTTCCCAGATTCCATGAAATGAGAAATCGGGATATGTTTCTTGATTTATAAAGTTAAAAGATAGAAGTAATGATAATGTAAAAAGGAATAGTAGAAAATAGTTTCTCATGGTAGTGTTTATTAGTAAACGTATTTATGAGGAATTATTGTGTGCTGGTTTTCATAAACTGGTGTTTCGAAGTCAATTAACTCAACGACTCCTTGCAGTTAAGCTTAATTTTTTATGTTGCTGCGCAATTTTGCCGAATGTTTTAGATTGTAGTCTGGATAACGAGCTGCTACTGTTTTGAGTGATCGTTTTTCTACATCAGAACAAAGCAATTGCAAACTAACATTGCAGGTTTCTAAATCGCTTAATATATTTGATTTTGAATCATGAAATTTGTCTTTCATATCACCAAACAAGCTTTGGTAATAATGCAGCCCTTCTTTAAGATTTTGGACAAAATTCATAAAATACTTTTCTTGTTTAATTGTATTTGATCCTTTTGCTTCAACCAATTTGTTTTTCAGGTAATCGATGTAAATTTTTAGTTCTTTCACAAACATATTGGGACGATCTGTTCTTGAAATCATATTTGCTTTACCGTAAATATGATCCACCATATTTTTCAAACTCATTCTTTTTGAAAAATAAGCCAGATTAGGACTTGGACAAACAGAAACTCCATTTCCTCCATTCCCTGTGTCTAATTGATTAACCAATAGCGTAGAGGTGCCTAACCCCACACATATGCAAGATTTGTCAACAATAGCAGAAAATTCTTTTTTGTATTCGATGGAATTGAGACTTTTCTCATCCAGTTCTTTTATTTTTAACTGCTGATAATGTCGGGAAGCCGGGCAAATTCCTTTTTCTGTAAATTCATTATTTAACGCGACATATTTTTTTGGACAAGTGCTGCCTGCTTTTCCTTTATCTATCAAAGACAATTTCTCAACATCTTTAGTATTGCCTTTCAGACTATTAAATGGTACTCCTAAGGGTGAAATATAGCTCAGATACAAGTCATCTTCCTTAGCTTCAATCAATTTATTCACTGTTGATTCATCAATGGATGCTACTTCAGGAACCAACAGAAAAGGTGTTCCCCAGCCCACAGAATCAACCTCATAATGATCCAATAAAAACTGATGTTCTTCAGCTGTTCCAACACCACCTTGTGCTGTAATCTTAATGCTTAACTCGGCCTTTGGTAAAACACGATTTTTATCTGAAAGTGCTTTATGTATAATTTCATGAATGGATTTGCTGAGTTCTTTTTTATTATCTCTAAAATCAGCTAAAATTGGTCCCATCAAAAAACCATCTGTCGCAAAAGCATGTCCGCCACAATTTAATCCCGATTCGATTCTATATTCTGAAACCCACAAGCCCTTTTTTGCAAAGAATTTACCTTGTATTAATGCTGATCTGTAATCACTGACTTTAAGAACTATTTTCTTTTTGATTTCACCTTGTTCATTGGGATAAAAATCTTCAAACTGCTCGATATAACTATACAAACGTGGATTCATTCCTGCGGAGAGGATGACTGAAGAGTTTAAATTGCTTTTAGCAAAACCTCGTAGCGCTGCGTGTGCATCGTTGTATTCAATAGGTAACTTTTCTTTTTTAAAATAGTTATCCTTGTCAATTTTTGTCATGATATTAACATCTATGCTACCCATCGACAGGTTTTCTTTCAGCCAGATTTTCAACTCATTTACATTGAAATACTTAGATGTTATTTTTTTGAACTCTTGTTTAATTGTTGATGAATCAGGCAACATGCTAAAGTAATCTTTGATTTCCTGTTTTTTATCAAATGCTGAGTTTTTTAAATCTTCGAATTTTTTTTCAACAATTTCATTCATTAAATTCAAATAAGAAGTAATGCGTTCTGCCCTATAATCAATAGAATAAATCCCGATTTCCTGATAAGGAATATTAAACTTTCCGCAATAGAGTTTCCTTAATCTTTCAATAAGTGAATCGTCAACCAGAGATAGTACTGAATCGATACCAAGATGACTGACTTTAATAGGTGTATCTAATGTGTATCCAATTCCCATTACGGGTATATGAAATGAATGATTACTGATCATATCATTAATGATTTATTCATTTAACAAATGCAATAAATATTTTTTTATTGCAGAAATATGTAAGAGGAAGTAATCTTTATCTGCAGTCCCTTTACCCTTCAAATCGATGTGTTCGACAAAGATTAAACGTTTTTATGACCTTAGCTATGCTTAGCAGAGTTGAATAAAATTCAATTTTCAGTCCGCAAACGGGTTTTTGATTAAGCAACAAAGTTAAACTTAAATTTACACAAAGAGTTAGAATTTGTAATGATGAGCAATATCCTGCAAAATGGTTCAGCCTAAAAACACTTCTTTGATTTTAGTTTTATACTCAATTACTGATATTATTTCCTAATGATAATTTATTAATTTATGATTCTTATCTATTTTCTATTATATGTAATTGCTTTAATATATTTGCAAGTCAAATCATAAATTCATAAAAACATGAAATACACATTTTTTACGACCACACTACTATCCTTTATTTTTTTAATTTCCTGCAATACCAACAAACCGGAACGAATTGATGAAGGGGTGAGTGATAATTCAATCCGCACAGCACAAGTTAAAGAGGTCATACAAGCGAGTGGTTATACATATTTACACATCATTGCTGAAGGTGAAGAACATTGGGCAGCAGGTCCAAAAACTGAAATTGAAGCAGGAACTACCATTTTATTTGAGAAGTTTATGGTGATGAATAATTTTACGAGTAAAGATTTAAATCGGACTTTCGATCGCATATTGTTCATGGAGAATATAATTGATCCAGAAAAACTAGCAAGCGATAAAGAACAGATTAGTGATGCTCACGGAAATATTCAAGTTGAAGAAACTGATCATGAAATAAATGTTGAAGTTTTGGAAGGTGGAATTACACTGGCTGAATTATTTGAAAATGCTGAAAAATACGAAAACAAGAAAATAACTGTAAGTGGTGAAGTTGTTAAATTCAACGAGGCAATCATGAACAAAAACTGGGTTCATGTTCAGGATGGAAGTGGAGATGATAAAGTATATGATCTTACAGTTACAACTTTAGAAAAAGTAAATGTTGGTGATATCGTAAACTTTAGTGGAAAAATAGTACTTAAGAAAGATTTCGGAATGGGCTATTTCTTTGAAGTACTCATGGAAGACGGCTTATTGGTTTTGCAATAGCACTAGGGAAATAATCATTTTCGGAAAATTGATATAGAAAAGCAATCTGTTTGTTAAACGGATTGCTTTTTTTAGGAATTAGCCTCTCTTATTTATCGAATTTGCTTTAGCAGTCCATTTTGAATGGAATAATATACTAAATCGTATTCATTGGTATAAAAACCTGTTTCATTATCAAACCTGTATACTTTCGCTTCAATACGTTGTGTCTTTTGATCAAATTCAATTTCGAAATCCTGACCTCTATTTTGTTCGATAAATAGTGGGCTATAGTCTTCATAACAATCAAAACATTCTGAAAGCGTATCATTCTCTATTTTGAAAAGTTGAAAACTGATATGTTGCTTTCCACCTCCATACGTACCAAACCCTTTAAAAAGATACAACTTTTGCTCAGGCGGATTAAGCCTGATAATTCGATCAAAACCAATCATTGGCGATTCTTTTTCAGGAATCATCAGCTGCGATTGGAAATTTCCATTTTCAGTATAATAGCTAGTTATATTCGTATATGTATGAAAGGAACCACCATCTAAATTATCATAGGAATAACATCTGACTAAACTATCGCTTGAATAAGTAATATAAATACATCGCTCAAGGCTGTCGAAAGGATAATTGAAAGAAAGAGGATGAGAGATTGCTTCAAGCATCATAGAATTAAAATTACCCATCACCTCATTTCTTTGTTCAGAAAAAACATGATGTGCACGAAGTTGACACAATCTGCTTAATTGGATATCAATTTGGCTGAAATCGGGCTTTGAAAGTTGACAATAGGAATTGAAAGAAAGGAATAACGAAATGATAAAAAGCAGAAATATTCTCATTGTTAGGTTTAAACCAATTGTTTTTGAAAATCAAAAATAAAAAAACAGGCTGTGTATTAAATTTTGTTTTATACACAGCCTGTTGCTTTAATCGGTTGCTGTTTTTAGCGAAATACTTTCATGCAAACCCAATCTCTGTTGTTCTTGTCGAAAAAGTAATTCCGTGAAAAGCAGCTGAGCCTATTTGCATGTCTTTATTGGTAATCACAAAAAGTATTTTAGCGAGATTATCATTGTCATGAAATAAGGAAATACCCATTTTCTTGACTTGTTTTTCCCTGAATCCAATAATTTAAGATTAGTGTCTTGTGATGTATTGCTATTGATACTTTGTAATTTTTCTTCAACCTTTTCTTCAACCAAATTAATGCTATTAGCAGAAATAAGTAAACGACCGGAATTAATGGAGTTAATAAGTTTTTCGTTGTTCCTATTTCATCTTCGGGATAAACAGCAAAATCAACCAGTTTAAGAAAATGAAAATTCAGTTATTTTTCAGACAAGCTCGATGAGTTTTTTGACAACATTTTCAGCTCCAAGACCAATTTGATCAATTGTTGCATCCAACATATAACAAGCTGTGCTAACCACTTTGTATTTCCTATCGTATACAATTTCACCATGGTCGCTAACTTTATGAGTAGCACCCATGGATTTGATGGCTTGGATTGTTGCTTTATCGGAACCAATGGTAAGGTCGATACCATCTCCAATAACTTTAGCCAATAATACTGGTGAAATACAGAGAGCACCAATAGGCTTGTTGCGTTCAAGCATGGCTTTTATTGAATTTTCAACATCATCATTTACCTGACAGTTTATACCATCAAATGCAAATGAAGATAAATTTTTTGCAGCTCCAAAGCCACCTGGGAAAAGAAGTACGTCATAGTTGTCAGCATTAAATTCATTTAGCGGACTTATTTTTCCACGGGCAATGCGTGCAGACTCGACTAATACATTCCTGCTTTCCGGCATTTCTTCACCTGTTATGTGGTTAATAACATGATGTTGAGCTATGTCGGGAGCAAAAATGCTGTATTCTGCTCCTTCTTTTTGAATGGCATAAAGCGACAAAACAGCTTCATGAATTTCAGTTCCATCATACACACCACTACCTGATAAAACAACAGCAAACTTTATCATAATTTTAGATTTAATTTTTAAGTAATTTCAAATTCCTGATTTCTTCATTTGATGATAATCTAAGGATATACAGACCTTTTTCTATATGCGATAAATCAATTTCGTGAATTTTATTTTCCAGTTTCCTGCTTAAAACAATTTTCCCATCACTTGCAATAATTGATATAACAACATCAGATAATGCATGTTTCCCGCTTTCGATAATTAATACGTCATGCACCGGATTTGGATAAATGAGGAAATCTGTTAATTCATATTCTGATAAACCAATATGAATAAAATCGAAATCTGCAGATTGTGCAGAACAACCTTTACTATCAGTTACAACAACATAATAGGTGCCATCTGCCGGTGGATTGTAATCTTGTGTATTTGCTCCATTGATAATTCCTGACAAATCGAACCATTGATTGTTTGTTGCTGAACTTGATGTTAAGGTATTTCCGTTTTGAGTAATAGTTGGAACTGGTGGATTTGGGTTGACCGTTATGTCTTTTGTGAAATTCCCAGAACTGCATCCGCCCTCACTAACTTGTAAAGATATTTGTTTAGCACCTGCAGAATTCCAGCTGATAATATAAGGTCCTTGACCACTGCCAGACTGCTGCACTGCATCTCCAAAGTTCCAAACATAATTAGCTGAACTACTAGCATTTCCAACATAATCAACGGAAATATTCCTATCCAAACAAACTTCACTATTGACTGTAAAGACAGCCGTTGGCTTTTGATTGACTGTTATACTGAGGGAATAAACATTAGATACACATCCATTTTCTTCAATGTAAAGACTAGGAGCTTTGGTTCCAAATCCAGTCCATTTTACAATGTATGGGCCTGAACCCGAGCCTGAAACGATAGTTGCTCCATCAAAATCCCAATTATAAACTGCAGTAGTTCCGGCAATTCCTATAAAAGTAACAGTGGTTTGCTGTTCCTCACAAATGGAGGTTGGCATGGCAAAGGCCGCAGTAGGAGACTCTGTTACAAGCACTTGTTCTATTTTGATGTTTGACTCGCAGCCATTTGCTGAAACTTTAAGTGTGACCATTTTGGTCCCTGCAAGTTGCCAGTGAAGGATGTATGGTCCCTGACCTGAACCTGATAAAACAGTAGCACCATCAAAATTCCATAGGTAAGAAGCTCCTGAAGTTGCATTCCCGGTATAAGTAATCGTATCATTGGTAAATGTGCAGGCGGTATTTTTTATATCAAAAGTTGATGTAGGCAATTGGTTTACCTGCAGACTAACATTTGAAGGTGCCGAATTGCATCCATTTTCGGTAATAATCAGTGATATAGTTTTGGAACCAACAGTATTCCAGTCTACCGTATAAGGTCCTGCTCCTGAGCCTGATAAGATATTTCCTCCATCGAAATCCCAATTATAAACAGCTGATGAGCCAGCTGATCCCGTGAAGGAAATAGTGTCAATATCGCCAAAACACATGGTTGTTTTTGAGGTAAATGCTGCGTTAGGAACTGCTTGTATGTTAAGTTGATTGCTGGTTTGTGTAGAATTACAAAAATGATCAACAACAGTTAATTTTACAGTTTTTGTAGCTGAATTAACCCAGTATAGAATGTACGGGCCTCTGCCAGATCCTGAAACTACAGTAGCACCATTAAAATCCCAGCTGAATGTTGCGGATGTAGAAGCCTGACCTGTAAATGTGATGGTATCATGTTCAAAAGCACATAAGGCGTTTTTAATTGTAAAGGTAGAAGTGGGAATAGCATACACATTTATGTATTTTGTATTAACAGTTGATGAACAGCCATTTTCACTTACTTGTAAAGTAATCTGTTTGCTGCCGGTACTATTCCATCCCACGTTGTATGGCCCTTGTCCACTTCCTGAAGATATGCTTCCTCCGTCAAAATCCCAAGTATAGGTTGCACCTGATCCTGCACTGCCAGTATAAGTTATTGCTTCGTCAATGCCAATACAAGCCGTACTATCCATATTAAAGTTTGCATTGGGCAAGGATTTTTTAGTCAAAGTAACCGGACTTGATATTCCTGTACATTGATTTGAATTCGTAACCGTAAGTGTTAATGTTGCAGAATTTTTAACCACTATGCTTTGTGTAGTTTTACTATTCGACCATGTATAGCTTGCATAACCAGATGGACCCGTTAAAATAACACTATCGCCATCACAGAATGAAGTGTTGCCGCTAATAGTAATATTAGGTGTAATGGTTGGGCATAAGGTTACTTTTCGAATAACGTGATTATCACTGTCAATAATAAGCATACTGGTGTCGGCTGGATTGTAAATCATGCCTTTTGCATTGTAAAAACGAGCAGCGGTTCCGAATCCATTGGTGTAACCTGATTGATTCAAAGTAGCACTTCCTGCATAAGTTGTTAACGTACTGTTGCTGTATCTTGCTACCCGATGCTGGTCTGTAAAATAAAGACTGCCATCATATTCAAGTATATCAGAAGGCGTCCAGTAAGCACTGCTAATAGTTTTGACCCAAGATGAATTAAGAGATATTTTACGAATTTTTGATCCCCAATTATCTGTCACATAAAGTACACTGTCCTTAAGATATAATCCGGCTGGTCCATTGAATTTTGCAGTTGAAGTAGCGTGACCATCGGTACTTCCTGAAGAATTTGGTTGACCCGCCAACAAGGACACTGCTCCACTTGAGGTGATTTTTCTAATCACGTGATTGTTGAAATCAGAAACATAGAGATTCCCAGAAGCATCGACCACTATATCAGTAGGACCATTGAATTCTGCAACAGTAGCAGAACCATTAACATAACCACCACTTGTACCTTGTTTGCCACTAAACTTGCTAACAGTTTGCGCACTGCCAAGTGATGTAAATGCAGTTAATTTTCTAATTACATTATTGCTATAATCAGCAATATAAATTTCATTGTTTGGTCCTACGGCCATTCCTTTTGGGTTGTAAAAGCGAGCATTAACGCCACTGGAATTTACATAACCCGTATTGGTATATGACCCTGCTCTGACATATACCATATTGCTGGAAGTAATCATATAAATTACCTGTCCACCAGTTTCTGAAATCCAAAAGTTTCCCTGTCCGTCCAACGCAATTCCATATGGCTGATTAAATTTGGCTGAAGAAATTGCTGTGCCTGAACTATTATAACCAGGAACATTAGGTGAACCAGCAAATAAACTTACATTTTGAGCTTGTCCTGAAAAAGACAAAGCAAGAACAAACAATATGCTAATTGAAATATTTTTCATATGTCTATAGTTAAATTTTAAAGGTCATGCGGAACTCGCATTATAATCATTCCTATGTGTGAGAAATTTTTTACTCATGCTCGTTTCATCTGTTTATAATTGTTTTTTAGTTGTCATATGCCTGCCCGATGCAGGCGGGGAACTCGCATATAGTCATTTCCTTGTGCCTGTAAACCGAAGTGTTTCGGCACACAGGTGTGTGTGTAGACATATACTCATGCTCGTTTCATCAAACTATTTTTAAGTATTTAATTCTTATTATTTGGATACAGCTCAACCTATTCATCCGTATTTATTTATTAAATGACTAGCTGTTAGAAAACAGTAAAAAACTGTAATTAGCTGTAAATTTACGAAATCCTATTATTTCTTCAATAGCGATTTTACTATTTCAAAAGGGAAGGAGATTTAACAAGTTTGTTTTCGTTATTGGTATAAACGGCATATTCAAATCCTTTTGTAAGGCTGTAGGTGCCATATTCACCATATTTATTGAGTGCAATAAAACCTACCTGAAAATCACGATAGTCTTTTTGTTTTTCCATGATTCTTTCAACGGCCATCTGGCAAGCTTTTTCAGGTGATTTTCCCTGTCGCATTAATTCAACAACTAAATGGGTTCCTGCAATTCTAATTACTGCTTCTCCTTTTCCTGTTGCTACAGCTCCACCCACATCTCCATCAACAAATAGTCCGGCACCAATAATAGGGGAGTCGCCTACTCGTCCGTGTAATTTCCAAGCCAGACCACTGGTTGTGCAAGCTCCGCATAATTTCCCTTCCTCATCAAGAGCCAACATCCCAATGGTGTCATGATTTTCTTTGTCAGGGGTTGGTTCAGGATGATAGTTTTGTGTGCGCATCCATTCTTGCCATCTCAATTTGGCTTCATAAGTCAATAAATTTTCCTTTTTAAAACCTTTATTTAGGGCAAACTCCTGTGCACCAATTCCTGTTAACATAACATGGGGAGTATCTGTCATAACTTTTCGAGCCACCGATATAGGGTGCATGATTTCCTTCAAAAAACCAACAGAGCCACAATTACCTAATTCGTCCATAATGCATGCATCCAAGGTCACATTACCGTCTCGGTCAGGCATGCCACCATATCCAACGCTGCTAACTTCAGGATCTGCTTCTGAAATTTTTACACCTGCCTCTACAGCATCCAGTGCGTATCCTTTATTACTAAGCACCTTCCATGCAGCTTCGTTGGCATCCAACCCATGATTCCATGTAGATATGACGATTGGTTTATTTTGAATTTTCTTTTTACAATTTTGAGCATCTTTGTTGGGATAACCCATGCTTTTTTTAATGCCGGCTGGTAATGCTGCTAACGAGGCTACAATAAAAGAGCCTTTAATAAAGTTTCTTCTCGATGTCATGATTTATTCATTTGTATGCAAATTTATATAATAATAAGAATTGTATGGCATGCTCAGGAATCTAATAGGATGTTGGTAAAATAGCTTTACTAAAATTGCAAAACAAACTAAATTAGCAGTATAATTTATATGATTGCATGAAATACATCCGAATAATATGGTTTGCAAATTTGTTGTTTTTATTTTGTTTTAATTCTGCTTCTTCACAAAATATTGCAGGTGGTGAGATTCTGGGTACAGTAAATAAAACAAATAATAAACTATATACAAACTTGTATTTGTATACCAATTGCTACAGTCAGCATCCTGTTACAACAAAATTATTTATGAAATGCGCAAGCAGCGGGCTTGTATTGGACTCTATTACATTAAATATGTCGGCACCTGTAGATGTTTCTGGCTTATGTCCCAATCAGTGCAACCATTGCAGCGATTTGAATTGTTCATTTCCATATGGATACAGACGATATGGATACAGTGGCTATTTTGATCTGACATCGGTTAACACTTGTCAGGAGGTTGTTGTTTATTTTCAAATGTTCAAGCGCTCCTCTACCATAACAACAGGTTCGGCTTCTTCCGATTTTTATTTGAAGAGCCGATTTAGTTTAAGTAATCCAAATCAGTATAGTATGCAGTTTTTTGAAACAAGCCCTCGCTTTTTGCATTGTCGAAATCAGGATTACTTTGAAAATGTTCTGTTAATAAGTTCCACTGAGCAAGATTCAATTGTTTATGAAATTACATCTCCTAAAGAAAATGCAAGCAAGAACATAAATTACAATGCTTCCTATAGCTACGATAAACCCTTATCATTTTGGGGTTTTCCCAATAAAACATTGAGTTATCCAAGGGGGTTTCATTTAGATCCTGTATCAGGCGATTTTTATTTTCGTCCATTACAAAGTCAGGAAACACCTGTTGCCATCAAAGCAACTATTTATAATGCTGATGGTTTTGTGGCAGAAATGACCAGAGAATGGATATTGAATATTAACAATTGTAACAGTAATTTTTCGCCATCTTTAAGTGGTCCTTTTTATTATCAAGTCTGTAGTTTTTCACCAAAACAGTTTACAGTTAGTGCAGGGGATTTTGACGTAAATGATAGTTTGCTCTTTGATAATAGTACGAATTTCAATTATAAGTTAATTAGTCAGGATTATTCAAATCCGAATAATCCCAAACAGACTATAGAAGTATTATTTGGTCCGAATACGAATCATAGTCCTGAAATAGTAACGTTAACGGTTAAGGACAATAAGTGTCCCATACAAGGATCTCAAAGTAGAGCTTATGTATTTGATGTGATTGATGGTGTTTTTGCCAGAACTGTTGTTAGCGATTCAAGTTGTGGCCGCTACTTATTTGATTTAGATCTTATGATGGGCGACATTAAAACCATTAAATGGATGATTGATTCTGTTGTTGTTTCTCAGGATACTTCATTCTATTATCAGTTCTATAGCGAAGACACTTTTTATTATTCGCTTGAATTAAGTGGTCATAATGGATGTAAATACTTTTTTGCTGATAAAATAATTACGACAATTACAAAACCCATTGTAAATGCGGGTTTGGATGATACAGTTTGTTTTGCGGGAGCTTTATATCCTTTAATTGGGCAACCTTTCCCATCCATGGGGCATTGGCAAGGGAATGGTGTTTTCATGAAAGATAATTATTGGTATTTTAATCCAAGCGATAGCAGTGTTTCAGAAAATACAAGCTATGAGTTAAAATACAGTTACACATCTTCGAATGGATGTGAGAATTCAGATAGCCTGAATTTATATGTTTTAGAAACGCCAAAACCCAATTTAGGAGCAAGTTTGACAGTTTGTGAGAATGCAAATCCTGTTCAACTTGTTGGTTCACCTAAGTCTGGAGTTTGGTCAGGTGCTGGTGTCGTTAACAATATTTTTGATCCGGACATAGGTGTTGGACAATATCTCTTAAGTTATGAAGTCAATACGAATGGAATTTGCCCCAATAGCGACACATTATCAATGCATGTTGCTCCACTTCCTGAAGTTCATTTTTCGGTTTCGCCTATTAACGGAGAAGTACCGCTGTTAGTTGATTTTAAAGACAGCTCAATGATCAGTAGTGGCAATATTGCTACTTACCATTGGAACTTTGGCGATGGAGATACTAGTTTTCAATATGGCTCGGTTCAACATACCTACACTAAAGCTGGATTATTTTCTGTTATTTTGTTTTGTGAAAGTGATCAGGCATGCCAGTCCTTTGCTATCAGATCAAATATTGTTAATTCCTGGCCTGTTTCTATTGAAGAATTTAAGCATAATGAAGTAGAGGTCTTTCCGAATCCTTGCTCCAAATCCTTATATATTTATTCAGAAGAGCAAAGAATCCAAAAAGTTTTGTTGATTGATATGCTCGGAAATATTGTTTATACCAATTCTGATATATCAAATAATAAGACTGAAATACCACCGTTGAACTTTAAAGGGTTGTATATATTACAGGTGGAATTAATTTCCGGAGAAAACTACTTTAAACCTGTTTTGTTTAATTAAACTCTTCCACTTTATTTTTGTCGAAAAGGGTTTCTTGGATGTTGTATATGTAGTCTCCCATCTTCTCCATGGCAGAAATTACATCTTTATATACCATGCCAACTTCAAAACTTAATTCATTCAAATTAATCCTTTCCATAAGATTTTTTATCAAATCATCTCTAAGTTCATTAATTTGGAATTCAAGTTTCCTTGCCTGCTTGAAAGTGTTCTCATTCGACTTCCCATTAATACTTAGATAGGCTAAATCAAATGCATTATCAATTAATTCGAATAGTTCATTAAGCTTATTGCGTTCCTCTTTTTTAAACTCATTTTTACTACCAAATACTTTTTCAATTCGGCCAGCTATTTTAAAACAACTATCCCCAATACTTTCTAATTCATTATTAACTCTGAAATAGGATTTCAGCAGATTGGAGCTTTGCTCACTTATTTTACCTTTTGATATTTGGGCAAAATAAAGAGATAAAGCTTCCATATTACCATCAGCTAAAATTTCATGTTTTTTGATTTTTTTTATGGCTTTTGCAACAATCTTCTTTTCATTCTTTTCAATTAACATAGGAATGAAATGAATCATTTTTTTAATTTGCTTTGCAAAGCGACTTAATTCTTTGCTTGCCTGTAAAATGGAAATTTCAGAAGTAGAAACAAAACCGGATCTAAATACCTGCAAATGAGAGTCATCGTCCTCACTGAGATCAGTTGAAGAGACCATCCATTTTGTCATTTTGACAATAAAAGGTGCAAAGCCTATCAATAAACTCGTATTAATGATATTGAATATGGTGTGAAAAACAGCTAATGCAATGGGCAATATTTCCTTGGTTTTTTCAAATCCAACTGCACTTGAATTATCTAAAATTGAAAAACCTGTTCGAAACTCAACAATATTATCAATCCACCTAAGGAATGGGAAGAAGAATATGATCATCCATATCACACCGATTAGGTTAAAAATTAGATGCGATCGCGCAGCTCGTTTTGCATTTACATTTCCAATGATAGCAGCAATATTAGCCGTGATAGTTGTTCCAATATTTTCACCTAATACCATGGCTGCTGCAATATGAAATGGAATTAATCCATTGTAGCATAAAACAAGGGTTAGTGCCATGGTTGCACTGGATGATTGGATAACAACTGTTAGTATGGTTCCAACAATAATAAAAATAAAAACTGACCAATAGCCAAAATCTATATAATTTGACAAGAATGCCAGTATTTCAGGATTACTCTTGATATCAGGAACAGCTTCTTTTAAGGCTTGCAAACCAAGAAATAAAATGGCAAATCCTACTATAAATTCTCCCCAAGTTTTTCTTCTTTCATTGGATGAAAAGAATAGAGGCAAGGAAAGTCCAATAAGTGGTAATGACAAGGCACTTAAACTGACTTTAAAACCAAGCAATGAAATAATCCAAGCAGTAACAGTAGTACCAATATTGGCCCCCATGATAACTCCTGTCGCTTCAAGCAGCGTTAACAATCCGGCATTTACGAAACTAACCAGCATAACTGTAGTTGCTGATGATGATTGTATTACTGTAGTGACAAGAAAGCCTGTAAATACGCCTTTTATTCTATTGGATGTCATGGCAGAAAGTATGGACTTCATTTTTTTTCCAGCTACTTTTTGCAAGGACTCACTCATCAGTTTCATTCCGTATAGAAAGAACCCCAGTGATCCAATTAGGACCAATACTTTAATGATTATTCCCCAACTAGTCATTATTATTTCTTATTAGCCAATTTAGCCTAGTTTTTTAATTCGTTAAAACTATTAAAATAATGCAAACAAATATCACATTAGGTGCAATAAAAAAGCATTCCTGAAATTTTGCAGAAATGCTTTTTTTTATACAATAATAATGGGGAAATATGCTATTTATGCTCTACAATAAAATCGCGTTGAGATTTTAATAAATTAATGGAATGAAGCAAAAGATTCTTTGATTCTGATAGTAACTCCATATATAGCATGGTGTTTCGTGTACCTGTTTCTTTGTTTTTAATACGCTTAAGTTGTTTCTTCTTGTAGGTATTAATTTGATCTAAAATGAGTTGTTGTTTGTGAATTAACTCATCTACATTATCATATTTATTATCTTTCATGACAAATAATGTGAAATCATATAATTCTTTAATTGACTCATGTAGTTTACCTAGTTCTTCAACCTGAGCAGGAACTAATTCTTTGTGATTATTATCGATATGATCGAAAGCAGGCTTGGCAATAAAAGTCAAGCAATGAGCAATCTCACGCAGATAGTCCAATACTTGAATATAATAATGACCTGTTTCTACATCATTCTCTCTAATTTTTGTAATAGTTTCACTTGAACTATCTTTTAAAGACTTTGTATACTGATTTAGTTCATTAATACTTTTCAGCGCTTTTTTTAGTTTTTTCCTGTCTTCAGTTATTAATCCGTTTATTATTTCGCCATAATTAGTAGAAACAGTTTTCAGTGTATCAATAACAGTTATAGAACATTTTCTGATCACACTAATTTCGTCCATTTCCATTTCCTGTATGTCAGCTAACTGTTTTTCTTTCGATTTCATTTTCCTTTTTTGATAACGATGTGTACGGAAAATGATCAGTCCAGCTATGACTACTAATATAAAAATGCCCGGAAAATTTGTCCAATGAATGATATAGGCCAAAACAAAAGCAACAGTAAATGCACTGAGTGCGGTTAAAAACCATCCACCAATTACAGAAATAACACCTGTAATACGATATACGGCACTTTCTCTACCCCAAGCCCGATCTGCCAGTGATGCCCCCATGGCAACCATAAAGGTTACATAGGTAGTAGAAAGAGGTAGTTTTTGTGATGTGGCAAAGGAAATCAAAGCACTGGACACAACCAATATAACGGAAGCTCGTAATAGATCAAATGCAGGCCTGTCCTCAGGTTTTTCGATGGTGACTGCTATAGGTGTAAAACGATTATCAACTGTTCTTTTTAAACTTCCGGGAACGAATTGACCGAATGATGCTCCAAAATTCTTGAAAGACCTGACAATGGTTCTTGCCAAAATGGATGATCCAAAACGTTCAGAACCTTCTTCTTGACGACTCAGATCAAGGGAGGTTTTAATTACATTCTTTGCCTTTTTTGAGGTGTATAAGGTTATCACCATCACAAAGCCAGCAATAAGCAAGAAAAGCGTATTAGTCGGAACTTTACCTGCTAAATCAGTCATTAAAAATGAACCAGGGGCAATGCTACCTGCATTTTGCCAAAATTCAAAGGCATTATAGCCAGCCATAGGCACACCAATAAAGTTGACCAAATCGTTTCCAGCAAAGGCCATAGCAAGTGCAAATGTGCCAAGAAATACGATGAATTTAAGAATATTGATTTTGGTAATCCAACTTAAAACCTGTAAAATAAGCGTCCATCCAACAAAAGAAATTCCTAAAATTAAGGGTGCATTGTGCTTTACCCAGTCTTTTAATACTTCTCCATTGGGCATATCATAATTTGCGAAAGGAGACCCTTTTAATCCTTTGACTAATATAAAATACGTGATAGTTGCAATGGCTAATCCTCCGTAAATAGATCCAAAACGGCTTATGTTCTTTTCATAGTCGAAAGTAAACCATAATCGAACTAAATATTGAATAAGTGCACCTACAGAGAATGCAACAATAACCGATATGAGTATTCCAAAAATAATTTTCATTGCACTAGCTGAATTTATATAGGTATTAATATCCTGTGATAAATCAGCATTGTTGGTCATTTTAACGATGGAAACAGCAACAGCTGCTCCTAAAATTTCAAAAACAATAGAAACCGTAGTTGAGGTTGGGAATCCAATGGTGTTAAAAAAGTCAAGTAATATCACATCTGTGATCATGACGGCAAGAAAAATAATGATTATTTCGTTGAAATAGAATTGTTCAGGATGAAAAATCCCTTTTCTGGCTACTTCCATCATACCAGTAGAAAAAGTTGCACCGATAAAAACCCCGGCAGCTGCAATCAGCATAATTAGTTTAAACGAACCTGCTTTTGCGCCAACGGCAGAGTTTAAGAAGTTAACAGCGTCATTGCTTACTCCAACAATAAGGTCAGATATGGCCAGTGCAAACAATACAATAACTAAAATTAAATAGATACTATCCATGATTTCATGTTTTATTTCAATGTCAAAACTATCATTATAATATTGTGCGTATTTAAACTGAACGTTAAGTTTATGTTAAATTCCATTTGAAAGCTACATTACGCTTTTTTTTTAAATACGTTTTATTATACCACAGATGTATTTATTGTAATAGCATTCATGTTTAGGCCACGGATTCACAGAAATTTCACGAACCTCCTCAAAATAAATCTGTTAATCTGTAGCAATTTTTTCTTCATAGGTACAATACTGGATATTCAAAAAATAATTAACGTATATCCTTTATTATACCGCAAATATATTTACTGTAATACCATTCATATTTAGGCCACTGATTTGCAGAAATTTCACTAACCTTCTCAAAATAAATCTGTAAATCTGTGGCAATTTTTACATCATAGGTATAACAGCGGATATTCTAATTAGAAAAAGTATTATTCAATTTAGAATTAACAAATCCATAAATCTATTTTAACATTAAGTTAACTTTGAGTAGATAGTTTTGCTCTGTTATTTAAACACAAAGAAAAATAATTAAACAAATCATGAAAAAATTAACCCTAAGTTTATTCGTGCTGTTTTTATCAATTGTTTCTGCAATTGCACAGAAAGAATTTACACCAAGTGGTAATCCATTTATTAAAGTTTTTAGTAATTACCATTATGGATATGATGGAACAACAGGATTTGAGGTGAATAGGGCTTACTTAGGTTATAATTATAACATGAGTGAAAATTGGTCAGGTAAAGTTACTTTAGATGTTGGTAAGCCAAGTGTCGAAATTGGAGATAGCTTATCAGGCAGTACATCTTTAGAATACACTGCATTTTTAAAAATAGCCGCTTTGACTTATACGTCAGGTAAATTTTCTGTTGATTTTGGATTAGTTGGTACCAAGAATTTCAAAGCACAGGAGACCGTTTGGGGGCATCGTTACATCATGAAGTCATTTCAGGATGAGCATAAGTATGCATCCAGTGCTGATTTAGGTGTAATCTTAACCTATGAGTTTACAGATTTTATTTCTGTTGATTTATCTATTTTAAATGGAGAAGGTCATAAAAAAATACAAGTAGATAATAGATTCAGGACAGGACTTGGTATCACTATCGAGCCGGTTGATGGATTTATAATTAGAGAATATGCCGATTATTTACCTGGAGATAATGATCCACAGATCTCATCAGCAACTTTTATAGGTTATAAAAAGGATAAACTTGCTACAGGAGTTGAGTATAACATCCAGTTAAACAATAAAACAAATACTGACCAAGACTTGAATGGAATTTCTGTTTATGCATCATATGATATAAACAAAAAGTATCAAGTTTTTGGTCGATATGATATGCTTTCATCTAATACATTAACAGGAACTACCGATCCGTGGAACACAGCAAAAAATGGCTCGGCTATTACTACAGGATTACAATATACACCCATTGAATATGTGAAGATTGCACTTAATTATCAGGGCTGGATTCCTGAAATGGCAGGGGAGGATATCGCACATTTTGCATTTTTAAACGTTGAAACTGCATTTTAAAATAAACAAATTCATTTAAAGATAACCTGAATATTCATTCCATTGCCCTTAAGCTGGAGCGAACTGGCGACTTGGTGAAAAATGTAGGAGAAAGCATAATTTATCATTTGGAAGCAAAAGTCCTGAAACATAAAGAGACGAAGAAAATGTATAATAATCAATAGCGTATTTCTGCTTTTTCTCTGTTATAGTTTGGACTTCATTACTATCTTTGGAGAAAGTAAATTTTCCTGTAAATGAATCCGTACATATTTATTATTGTCCTCTCAAGTCTTCTCATTTTATCTTATTTTTTCAATGTAATTGCGAAGAAGACCAATATTCCCAGTGTTTTATTGCTCATATTAACAGGCTTGCTTATGCAGTTTGCTATCAGCAACCATAGTTTGTCTGACTTTGATTTCTTCCCAATTCTTGAGCTGGTGGGTATTGTTGGATTGATAATGATTGTTTTAGAAGCTGCTTTGGAGTTAGAGCTGAAACGAGACAAATTAGGACTAATATTCAGATCACTTGCAGTAGCTCTTATTACATTGGTGGGAACAGCCGGATTAATTGGTTGGCTTGTTAGTTTCATTTTTGAAGTTCCAATATTAACAGGACTTATTTACGGAATTCCTATTGCCACCATGAGCAGCGCAATTGTGATTCCCAGTGTCAGTAATTTGGAGGAACACAAAAGGGAATTCATGATTTATGAAAGCACTTTTTCAGATATCATTGGAATTATGTTCTTTTACTTTTTAATTGCTGTTAAGCCAGGCGATAGTTTTGGCGATTTATTTTTGCACGGTATAGGCAACATCGGACTAACGATAGTATTGTCCATTGTATTAAGCCTGTTTTTGGTTTTTATTTCACAAAAAATCAAATCCAAAGTTAGATTGGTGTTATTGCTTTCTATTTTATTCTTGTTGTATACTATTGGTAAAATGTCGCACTTATCAGCATTATTTATCATTTTAATTTTCGGATTAGTTTTAAACAATAACCGATTTATTACGCGCGGTAAATGGGCTAAATATTTTAAAAAGGAAGCCATAAGCGATGTTTTAGCTGATATGCAAATTATTACCATTGAATCTTCCTTTGTTGTGCGAACATTGTTCTTTGTATTATTTGGCTTAACCATTTCCATTACATCTTTTTACAACCTAAAAGTTATTACGATCAGTTTATTGTTTTTGGCCATTTTATTTGGGATTCGTTTTATTACGCTATTCCTCATACAGGGTAAAAAATTATTGCCTCAATTATTTATTGCTCCACGTGGACTGATTACCATCTTATTGTTTTTTGCTATCCCTGAAAAACTGATGATTGAAGAATTTAAGCCTGGTATTTTGCTTTTCGTTATTTTACTTTCCAGTTTTATAATGGCTTATGCCTTAATCAAGGATTCTAGAACCAGAAAGAAAAGAGCTCTGGAATTAGCTTATGAAGACAGTTTAACTGAAGAATCAGAAGAAATTGCAGGTATAAAAATTATTGAAGATGAGAGTCTCGGCCAATTTAAAGAAGACACAAAGGACGGATCTGATGAAACTTCTCATAAAAGCCGTTTCGAAGACTCAGATTGGATTTGGGAGAAGGATGAATAGAGACTTGGGAAGATGGAGAAAGACTATAGTTTGATCATAATCAGACAATCCTTCATCTGTTAACTTTCCAGCCTGCCGGCTGGCAGGTAACTTCAAACTTCCCACTTTGTCTGTAGTCTGATGCCAAGCATTGCATGTTAGATTTGACAACTTTTGGAAAGTTGTCAAATCTGATAAGCAAACAACCTACTAAAATTACCTGATTAAATGCAAACTACCACTCAGCGAAATTTGTTTTCCTTCGTTTCCTGTTGCTTTAATGATGTAGGTATAAACCCCTGCAGCACAAGGATTTTGATGGAAATTTCCATCCCAGCCAATTTTTGGATCAGTGGTTTCAAATACTTTTTCACCCCAGCGGTTAAAGAGTTGCAAGTTAAAATCCTCAATTCTAATTCCCTGTACAAGGAAACTGTCGTTTAATCCATCTCTGTTTGGAGAAAAAGCAGTAGGTATCCACAACACTGCTTCATAGTCGAGGCAAAGCAAATTGCTGATGCTTTGTTGCAGGTTTCCATCCTTTTCAATAGCCATAATCCGGTAGCATTTAGCCCATTGGGTTTTACCATCAAAAAAACGATTATCTTGGTATTCGGTGTTGGAGCTTGTGTTTACCATTGCAAATTGCCCGCTTTCGGTTTGATATTGCAGGTAATATTCTTCAACTCCATTTTGCCATTCTTCAAAAGGTGTCCAATACAAAATGCTGTAGTTGTTGTGGTGGGTTTCGCCTGTAAGCAAAATGTTTTTAAGCTTGAGGCTGTTTTGGGTAGGGCGCTGGCAACTATCCAGTGCTGCTATTTTGTAGGCATATACATTTTGTGTGGGATCAACTTTCAAGTCGGTATAAAAAGTATCCTGTAGCTTAATCAGCCTGATGTAATTCGGATCATTAAAACTCTTAAATAGATTATAGGATAATGCATCTGTCATGCTTTCCCAATTAAGAATTATGCTGTCGTTATCAAGCACATTGGCTGTAAGTGAATTGACCTGCTCATTGCCTGAAAATCCTTTTGTCAAGTGTAAAATAGCTGAATCTTTGGTTACACAGCCCGTTGGGCCTGTGAGTGTTTGTACAATTGTGTAATTTCCTGCATTTTCATAATAATGATTTGGAGAAGCTATATTGGTATCACTTCCATCCCCAAACTCATAGAAATAACTTTGCACTTGCCCAAGGGATGTATCTGTAATTTGAAGTAAATAGGGTGAGCAATAATTTGTTTGGCTCATTTTAAATCCCGGGCGTGGTGCAGCAATAATTTCTACTGCTTGTTGTTTTTCTATGGTATCAGTACAAAAACCATTACAATAAACCAGTTTTACTGTGTATCTCCCACTTTTGGTATAAACATGTGCCGGGTTTTGGATGGTATCAGTAATCCCATCCCCAAAATCCCAGAGCCAGCTTTCTCCTACATCATTATTTACAGTATCTCTAAAACTTGAATCATAGAATTGATAGGCAATCCACTGACAACTAGCATTAGTATCGGAATAAAAGTTTGCGATGGGCTTATTATAATAAACAATCGTATCATAATGTGTTCTAACATATCCATTTGTTTTTTTTGCCTTAAGTAAAATGGGATAAATCCCTGATTTTTCAAAATCATATGTCACAAGTATACCTCTGGCACTATCTGTTTTAGTAAAATACCATACAATTTCCTTAAAAACATTAGTATCGTACCACACTTTGAAATGAGTGTTGTTGCAAGTATTGGAATACTTTGGAATTATCCGCATGTCTTCAAAATATACGTGAGGGAAATAAGCATCAGACCAAGAAAAAGTCTCACTAAATACTTTCTTTTTATAGCAATACTTATTGTTTGTTGAATCTGGATATTTTATTTCTGAAATATTATACTCTCCATTTGAAGAATGAGAATAAAAATAAACCCGACCATTATTGGCAAGTTGTGCATGTAATACTGTGTCTTTTAATCCCGGAATAATTGAATTGTCATAATCCATTTTGTAATCATATCTATCTAATCTATGAAGACCGAATTTCCCATTTGATATATAAATTAATGAATCATTTGGACTGAATACTGAATTAAGAACTAATTCTTTCACTGAAAACCCATTTGAAACACTTCCATAGTATTTCTTAATAATACGTTGGTTTGAAATAAGTCCAGTTTCTGGATTAAAATCATGAATAATCACATAATGCCTGCTAGAGTCATTAGAGCTTATGTTAATAGTTTCAACAAGTGATTTGCAATCATGTGACAACTTCAAAAATCCCCAAATTCCTCTTGTTTCATGAAATTGATAAGGAATATAGTTATCGAATTCCTTCACTCTTGTCCGAGTATTTCTGATTATTGTGTCAATTCCATTTTCGCTTAATTTAATTGCATAAAAATAATCAGGATAATTATATGCAATTACCCAATATGTTTCTTTGTTGAATATTTGACTTGTTAGATAGGAAAAAGAACCTCTTTCAATTTCGTTGTTCAAAATGGTTATTTCTCCTAATCCACTATTACTGTTTTTATTTAGCTCACTATAAAATAAGCCTGGTATCAAGCTTTTATAACTACTTATTGTAAAGAAGTAATAAATGCCATTATTATTGATTTCAGGAATAATTATTGAACGTCTTGCAAGTTGCGAATTGGTAAGGTATGGGTTTTTGTTGAATTCACTAATAGTCCTGTACGGATTAATTCCATAAATTCCATAAGAAATAAAATATTTCAAATCTCCTCTTGAATTACAAATAGAGTTAATAGTACCGTGATTATAAGATATTTTATTAATAATTGGATTATCAAGACTAAAATCTAATACAAAATTATTATTTCGACTATCAATTATCCACTTATTACTTACTTGTGCATTAGCCTTTCCCAAAATTAAAAGACAAAAGCTACAAATCAGTATTATTTTAATAAACGTTTTCATTTATTACTTTATAACAAAGATTTTTTATTACATATATTGGATGTTTAAATATACATACTCCTGTATAATCTGCCAAAGATTTCAATTCTTTTTCAGAAGGATTTCCAATGAATACTTTTTCCATTTTCAACAAGCTTCCAATACTATTATAAATATAAACATCAACCATTTCGCCCTCATTAGTTGTTTCTGAGTCAAAAAGGTAACCACTATTTTCATTTAAATAACGTGCTGAAGGAACTGGTACATCATCAAGGTCTTCTATACAATTGAATTGCCCCCCAACCTGCCGCAAGATTGCATCTTGTGGTCATTATTCAAATGATATCTATTTATAAATTCAGTCAATAATTTCAACATTTATCAAGCCTTTCCCTCCTGAATAATCTATTGCACTACTATATTTATATTCATAAGTTTCATTTACAAAACCTTCAACCACTGGATTATTTTGAATAGCTTCAATAATTTTTTTTGAACTGAACTTCTTTAAGTCTCTTACTATATCCTGCATTTTTACTTGTCTGGTTCCAATGATCATATGCACATGGCTTGTCATTATTACCCAGACATAAACAAGCAATCCCTTTGCTTCTATACAGTATTGAATACTTTCAACTAATATGTTTTTATAGATTGGTCTGATAAATACATCCACCCAATATACAGTAGCAAATGATATAAAGTATATTTGTTCTTGATCATGAAATTTGTAGTTTCTGCTCATTTCACATGGATGTTAATCAAATGTATGAATAATTAGAAGAAAAAGAAAGGAGAATTTGAAATTGCCCACAAGTCACAGACTTGCGGGAGGCATAGGGTTTCAAATACGTTCTATGTATAGTCTGTTGTCAAGCATTTCAGCTTTTTGGGGGTAGCTTTGACAACTTTTTAAAAGTTGTCAAAGCTGATTATCTTGGAACGATGGAGAAAGACCTAGAAAGACTATAGTTTGATCGTTATCAGACAGTCTTGTATCTGTCAACTTTCCAGCCTGCCGGCTGGCAGGTAACTTTCAACTTCAAACTTTCAACTTCAAACTCCCACCTAGTACTGCTCATTCTCATTTGGGAAGTCTTTCATTTTTACATCTGAGATGTATTGTTGTACAGCTGCATTTATTTCACCTTCAAGGTCACAATATCTTCTTAAGAAACGTGGAGAGAAGTCTTTATTTAATCCCAGCATATCATGGAAAACAAGAACTTGACCATCAACATGAGGGCCTGCACCAATTCCAATAGTTGGAATAGTCACTGTATTTGTTACCACCTCAGCTAGTTTGGCAGGAATTTTTTCAAGAACTACTGCAAAACAACCTGCTTCCTCTAAAACTTTAGCATCATGTAATAGCTTGTCAGCTTCGTCCTGATCTTTTGCACGAACGGTATAGGTTCCAAATTTATTAATTGATTGAGGTGTTAATCCTAAATGCCCCATAACAGGAATTCCTGCAGTAATAATTCGAGCAATTGATTCTTTGATTTCTTCACCACCTTCCATTTTAATACAGTGAGCTCCCGATTCTTTCATGATTCGAATGGCTGATTCAAGTGCAGTTTTTGAATTCCCCTGATAATAACCAAATGGAATATCAACTACAACCAAAGCGGCAACATTTGCTCTAACCACTGAGGCGGCATGGTAAATCATTTGATCGAGTGTAATGGGCAATGTGGAGGCATGACCTGCCATTACATTTGAAGCAGAATCTCCAACAAGAATGACATCTACACCCGCTTTATCGATAATTTTAGCCGAAGTATAATCGTAGGCAGTTAGCATAGCGATTTTTTCACCACGATCTTTCATGGTTTTTAATACTTTGGTGGTAATTCTACTATATGGTCTGTTATGTATTGACATGTTTTTAAGTTTAATTGCCTAAAGTTTTAAAGTGCCTAAAGTTTTGAGTGCCTAAAGTAAAAAGTGCCTAAATTGGATTATTTGTTCAGTTTTTCCTGTAAAATTTCTACCTGGCGAGCAAGAAAAGCATTTTTTTCTTCAATTTTTTTAAGTTCATCATAAAGGAAATTTACAATGTCCTCATCTTTATTTGCATCTTTATAATAATCTTTGAAATCCTGAAGTGTTGTATTTTTACTCTTTAGCTTCTGTATTTCATCTTTTAAGCGTTCATTCTCTAATTCTAATCCGGCAGCTTTATTTTTTAGCCTATTATCCATATTCATGGTAATAAACTCATTCATCCGATTGTTATCATCTTTGCAATTTCCCAATAAAGCTAATGTTGTTTCCAATTCGCGCTGGCTTGCAGATAAATCACTACGAAGATTCACTATCATGTCGAGGCACTTTTTGACATCAGGATCCATGTTAGCTGCTTTTCCTTCCGTTTCCTCGACTTCTACTTCAGCGATAATTTGTTCTTCTGTTTCTTCGATAACTTCCTCAGAAATAACTTCTTTTACTTGTTCTTTTTCAATTTTCTGTTCACTCTCAATTTCAGTTTTGCTATCTTCTTTTATTATCGGCTTTACTTCTTTACTAATTGTCTTAGTAAAATCTACTTCCTCCATATTTTGATCGTACTTGCCATAATCGGTATGATTAATCAATAAATACACATGATGAAAAATAGCTTTAGAACCTTTTCCTACATATAAACCAAAATCACGGAAATTATAATTGAAATCGTTAGTGAAGCTATATACAAAAAAATTATTCAGGTAAATATCGATGGTGTTTCCAATAACAAGAATGTTAATTTGATTGGATTCTTGTTTGGGGTATAGCATATTGGATTTTTTCCAGCTGTTCATGCTAGTTGTTCCTGTGATAAACTTGATTGTTCCATCTGCATTAATTTGCTTGACTCTGTATTTCTTCTTTTTATTAATCTCAATAATGAAACCTGTTTCGTGTTTTTTTGAGTAAGCAAAGCAAATACCCGCAGAATGTTCTTTTTGTGTTAGATACTGCAGGTTTACAGAGGCTGTTAGTTCAAATGAAGGAAATGCATTATTCCAATTTGGAAAAATAATTCGATCTTTTGTGAACTCTTTTCGCTCAATGCTGTATTTCTCATTATTCAGGATAATTAATTCTTCTGTATTGTTAGTTGATGGCCAGAGTTTTGCATCTTTAGCTGAATTAAAATCAGAAGTAAAAATCCTTTTGTTGAAATGATCCAGATTTATCGTTTGAGCAAATCCAGTATTAACAAGCAGCATTATCGCTACAATTATATGAAGGAGTTTCATATGTTTCAATTGTCTTTTAATGGTCATTTGCAACTCACATGATTGTCAATCCTGTGTGCTTGCACACTGAAGTGTTTCGGCACACAAGCGTTTGGGAAAGTTTTACTCATGTTCGTTTCATAAAATGTAAGTAAGTTTGCAATCTCAAATGGATGCAAAATTAGATAAAGATTAGAGAATACCTTGATGAAGCTAAAAAGAATTATACTGCTTATTATTCCATTTTTTTTCATTTTATCGTGCGATGATGAATTTAAAATAAATGCGGATTGGAAAGATGTAACGATTGTTTATGGATTATTAAATCCCAATGAAGTAGATTCTGTTCATTATATTCGGATTAACAGAGCCTATTTAAATGAAAATTCAAATGCACTTACATTAGCACAAATTGCCGATTCGACTAATTATGCTGACTCCTTATTTGTCAGATTAGAAAGTTACAGAAATGGCAACTATCAACAAGGTGGAGATATTCCTTTTTATAAAGTAAGCAACGATCATAAGGATACCGGAATATTTACAAATGCTGATCAGTATTTATGGGCCAGCCCGGCACAAACTATTCTTGATCCTAAAAATGATTACAAACTAATAATTACCAATTTAGTTAGTGGTAAGGAAATATCCTCTATTACAGAAATAGTCGATGATGTAACGCCTGTTTTTCCACGTGATGGTTTGAAAGTAACTATTAATCCTGTTAACGATTTGAATATTCAATGGCTCAATGGTGAGAATGCATTTTTTTATGACATTACTATCGAGGTGTATTATAATGAATATGTCAGGTCAAAACCAGAAGAGAAAACGAAGAAAATGATTACCTGGCCAATTGTCAGATCATTAAATCCGAAAAGCACTGAGCAATCTGAAGAAATGAAAATCTCGGTTCCGGGTGAAAACTTTTTTGAATTACTGAAAGACAATATTGAATATGATATGGCTATGGAAAGAGAGTTTCTACGCATGGATTTTATATTTTCAGCAGGGGGCGAAGAAATTTACAATTACATCAATGTAAATAAGCCTGCTATTGGCACGGTGCAAAAAAAACCTGAGTACACGAATATCGAAAATGGTTTAGGCGTATTTTCCTCACGCAACCAAAATGTAATTTCAGTTAAAATTACCCCTTTCACATTGCTGGAAATCCAGGATCATGAAAAAACACTCAACTTGAATTTCGTCAGGTAATAAGAGTCGCAATCTAATTTCTGACTATTTGTCACCAGATTACATTATTTGTTTTTAATTAACTGCCATTACCCATTTGGCATTTGGATTGATATTACCGTGATCAAAGAAAAAATCTGATAATTAAAAAATAGAATCATACAATGGGAAAAATAATCGGTATTGACCTTGGAACAACAAACTCATGTGTAGCCGTTATGGAAGGTAACCAACCTTTGGTTATTCAAAATAGTGAAGGTAAAAGAACAACTCCTTCTGTAGTTGCTTATCTTGAAAATGGAGAAATTAAAGTTGGAGACCCTGCAAAGCGTCAGGCAGTCATTAATCCACAGTATACCATTTCCTCTATCAAGAGGTTTATGGGGAATCAATTTAATGAAGTTCAAAGCGAACGTAAGCATGTTAGTTACGAAGTTGTTAAAGGATCAAACAATACATGTAGAGTAAAAGCACGCGACAAACAATATACGCCACAAGAAATTTCAGCCACTATACTTCAAAAAATGAAGAAAACGGCTGAAGAGTATTTAGGAACAACTGTTACAGAAGCAATTATTACAGTTCCTGCTTATTTTAATGATGCGCAACGCCAAGCTACAAAAGAAGCTGGTGAAATTGCCGGATTAAATGTTCGCAGAATAATTAACGAACCTACAGCAGCAGCATTAGCTTATGGACTCGATAAAAAAAATATAGATCAGAAAATTGCCGTTTATGATTTGGGTGGAGGAACATTTGATATCTCAATTCTGGAACTTGGAGATGGCGTTTTTGAAGTCAAATCAACCAGTGGAAATACCCACCTTGGTGGTGATGATTTCGATCAGGTGATTATCGAATGGATGGTTGAAGAATTCAAAAAAGATGAAAATGTTGATCTGACTAAAGATCCAATGTCATTACAACGTTTGAAAGAAGCAGCTGAAAAAGCGAAAATTGAGCTGTCAAGTTCTTCTGAAACAGAAATCAATCTTCCTTACATTATTGCTATTGACAATATTCCTAAGCACTTTGTAAAGAAATTAACCAAAGCTAAATTCGAACAATTAGTTGATCATTTAGTGCAGGCTACTATTGAGCCATGTAAAGTGGCTTTAAAAGAATCCGGTTATTCAACCAGTGAAATTGATTCCGTTATTTTAGTTGGAGGTTCAACAAGAATTCCAGCCATTGTTCAAGTGGTGAAAGATTTCTTTGGTAAAGATCCGAGTAAAGGAGTTAATCCTGATGAAGTTGTTGCAGTTGGAGCAGCTATACAAGGTGGTGTTTTAACTGGTGAAGTGAAAGATGTTCTTTTATTAGACGTTACTCCACTGTCATTAGGTATTGAAACTTTAGGAAATATTGCAACCAAGCTAATTCCAGCCAACACAACCATTCCTACTAAAAAATCCGAAGTATTTTCTACTGCTGCTGATAACCAACCTTCTGTTGAAATTCATGTTTTGCAGGGGGAAAGATCAATGGCTAAGGACAATAAAACAATCGGTCGTTTTATATTAGATGGTATTCCACCGGCACAACGTGGTGTTCCGCAAGTTGAAGTAATATTCGATATCGATGCAAATGGTATCTTAAATGTTACTGCAAAAGATAAAGGGACTGGGAAAGAGCAAAAAATCAGAATTGAAGCTTCTTCAGGTTTATCTCAGGAAGAGATTGATCGAATGAAAGCAGATGCTGAAAAGAATGCTGAAGAAGACAAGAAAGAGAAAGAAAAAGTAGATAAAATTAATCAAGCTGATTCTTTGATTTTCCAAACCGAAAAGCAATTGACTGAATTTGGTGAGAAATTACCTGCTGAAAAGAAAGAGGTTATTGAAAAAGCCAACGAAAAGTTGAAAGAAGCTCACAAAAGTCAAGATTTGGAAGGGATTGATGCAGCAATGAAAGAATTAAATGATGCATGGCAAGCCGCTTCAGAGGATATTTATAAAGCACAGCAAGATGCTGGTCAACAAACAGGTGCTGAAGGTGGAGGAGAACAACAAGCGCCACCTCAGGATAATCCACAAGATGGTGAAGTCACGGATGTTGATTTTGAAGAGGTGAAATAATTTCAGTGATAAATAAATTATTGAAACCGGTTCTCAAAAGGAGCCGGTTTTTTTTTGTTTGTTGGTCAGAAGTTTGGTGTTACTTCAAGTATAGAATAGAGGATATAATTTGAGGATAGTAAGAATAGAATTTAAGCATTTATAAATAACCTTAATCAATCTTCTTGGTCCCATGTCCCTCTTTCCCTTCTTTATTCTTGCGGGTTTTGGTTTTGGGTGGTTTATCTCTTTTTTCCCAACCTTCAATTTCGGGTTCAAAAAGACCGTATTTCGATCTCTTTCCTTTTCTATCCTTGGGTTCTTTATAACGAATGGCGCGCTGTGCTTTGTTGGTTCTGCGTTTTGCACTTCGCCTGACTTTAAAGGGTGATGATTCAATATCTGCGCTAAAACTTTTGCTTCTGCCTGTACGAAAACTACCCCCTTCAATATTGGCTGAGTATGTTTTTGTTCGCGATGTGCGGAAAGTACCTCCTTCAATATTTGCACTTTTAAATCCTTTTGATCGTTTGCTTCTGAATCCACCACCTTCAATATTGGCTGATGTTCTTTTAGCAGGCTTGTTCCAGCGTTGATTGTATTCTATATTTCTGACCGATTTGGGCTTTTTGTAACGGGTTCTATTCCTTTTGCGTCCACTGCTTTTCTGCCTTTTCGATTTATAATTGACACCGCTACTCCAAATACTCTTGGGGCTGCTGTAGTAATGATTTGGTGCACACATACCGCCCGGACATCCGTTTTGGGCGCACGACATCAACAGTATGCTAAATGAATAGGTGATTAGATAAAAAAGATATTTTCTTGCTTTTATTTTAAGCATAAGCAAAATTAGAAATATATTGGGTGAAAACGCACATTCCCCTGACTATTGATTTCCACAGTTGGTGCAGGAATTTTAATTATCGATAAGCCAACCAAGAGTGCTTTCACAAATTTATTTTTTGTTGGAATTTTCAATGTATTCACATCCAATGAAAAATAAAACTGTCGATAAGGTACATAATGCAAATATTCATCGGGTGTTTTGGCATAGCTAACGCCAAGCATATTGTCGGCTCCATATCCAAGCGACAAACACAGCCAGTCAGGAATCCAACTTTCTTTCTTCATAAAACTTTGAGGTGAAAAAGATAGCCAGTAGGTGCTGCCATTGTAATCTTTAATAATATTTTGAACAAGATTTTCACCCAATAAATCAGAACGCATGCTGGCAAATTCAGTTGGATGGAAGGAAAATTTGTAGACTATTTTTTGTTCATCCCAAAGCATGAACTGAGAAAAAACCAATCCGGCACCTAGGGTGTTGGCAATTAAATCACCTGACGAAGCTCCCCAATTTGCCGAAAAACCATCCAATATTTCAATCGGTAATTGAAAAACAAGTCCAAACAGGCTGCCATAAATAATGGATTTTCGATTTTCTACTCCAGCCCACTTAAGCCCCTGAATTCCAATCAGACTCTCATAGTAAGCTGCCAATGAATGACCAAACTTATCCATTTGCATCCATTCATCATTATCATTGAAAAAGTGAAAATTTGACTTTGGATAATCTTTATACCAAAGTGAATTAAGCCCTATCATGCTGGTGGCATAAACACTGCCGGAGCTGCCAAGCAATAGGCCCAATCGCATTTTATTGAAAGCTGGTGAGCTGGAAATACTATCTTGCGCAATAATAGGACTGGAAAGTGAAAAGCAGATCAGCATGCAGAATAATGATGATTTTACATATGTCATCACAAACTTCTTTTAATGGCAGATAATTGATTCCATTGACTGTTTAAAATAGCCTCCATATATTTTTCGGTGAGTTTCTCATCGATAGGTATGTCGTTAATCTCCAGCAAATGAAAGCGATACTTCATGCTCACTAAATTCCTTTCAATACTATAGCCATTCACAAATAGTTCGAGGGTGTCGAGTATTTCCTTTTCCATGGGAAAGAAGGCTAGGTTGAAAGAATAGGGTTGTATTTTTGCCAATTTTCGTTTAACTTTTCCTTTCTCTATTGTTAAAATTTCAGTCACTTCACAACTGGTAATAATGCTACGGGTATATTTAAAATAGCCGTATAAATCCTCTCCACCCAAATGCAGAATGGAACGTTTATGTGAATCGAAATACTTTTCAAGAGTTTTTAATATCTCGTTACTAATCGGATCATAGTCGCTTTTACGAATAACGTATTTGATTTTTTTCATTTGCCTGACTTCCACCGCATTCAAATTCTTTTTATTTGGATTGAAAGCTTTTATTTTCAGGCTGTTGCCACGTTGGTAATCGCGTTCAGGATCACTGCTATTGGATTTTATAATAGGTGTATCATCAAAAAAAATCAAATCGAAATTAAACTGTTTGTTCATCAATACTTCAAAAAACGAATGGCTGTAAGAAGCATCGATACCGGGAATTACACGAGCAATTTTTAATAAATCAACAATTTCTGAAAAGCTCATAAACCCCAAACTAATTTCTTCTTTATTTTTTGTTTCAGCTGTAACCGTAAATCCCCTGATATCGAAAGAAGATTCTTTATTATTGGAGTTCCATAGTTCGTAAATAAAAATGTTTTCAGCATCTTTAAAGCTTACACCCGAGTTTTCTTCCATACTCTGTAAACTCAGAAAGCCAATTTCATTTATTTTCAGGGGAGAATCATATAGTTTGATGTTCCCTTTTTCTAAATTATAGTAGGACCATTTTAAGAAGGAGGTGACAAAATTATAGCCGATACTGTCGTGTTGCAGGTTTTTGTTCAACAGCAGGATTGCATTTTTATTGGAATAGGCAAATAGGGAAGTGGAAAAGATACAGCTCCACAATACAAACAATAACAGCTTTTTTGGCATGAAATAGTGATTTATTGAAAACAAAATTATCTAAAAAATTAGAATAATTGTAACATTTGTATCTAGAATAGAATAGAGACAATATGTTTTTGATTGGCCTAAGTGGAATAAAAGTTCATGCCCCAGTTGGTGTTTATGATTGGGAAAAGGAGCAAGGTAGAGATTTTGAGGTGGATGTCGAGATTCAGCTTGATTTTAATCCCGATGAGATAAGTGATGATATTAATCAAACGCTTAATTATGAGGATGTTATCGTTCTGGTGAAGGAAGTGATGAGTTCTGGTAGCGATTTAATTGAAACAAAAATAATCGAATTGGGGAATGCCATTTTAAAAGAATTTGAGGTGATTATTGAGTTGAAAATCAGGCTAAATAAACTGAATCCGATGAACAATGGTGAAGTAGATAAATCTTTTGTCGAAAGAATTTTTATTCGCAACTAATATTGTTATAAATTTGCACTCCTGAAAAGGGTCTCGTGGCCGAGTGGTTAGGCATTGGTCTGCAAAACCAGGTACAGCGGTTCGAATCCGCTCGAGACCTCTAACCCTGTTTAAAAGTTGGAACAAAAAGTTCCAACTTTTTTCATTTCCAGCCAGTTACGATCGATTCCCAAGCATATATTGAAATGCCATATTTCAGTGTTTAAACTAAAAAATAGTTACAAAAATAAACACAAAAACGATCTCACTTTGAAAATGTTATTTTTTTATATTCTAAAATGCCTACCTTAGTCATATGAAAAAGATTTCTCTCAAGTTTGTTTTGCGCAGGGATTACATCCCGATGGATCACAAGTTTGCGATCTACCTCAAAATTATCATGCATGGAGAATCTCGCATGTACTCGACAAAAATATATATACAGGAGAGAGACTGGAACAAAGCAACTGCTAGCTTGCGTAAAAGTGCCCGAGACTATTACTACCTTTCATCGGAGTTAGAAGTCATTATGCATCGTGCACAGGATATTATTCATAATCTTAAAATATATGGTAAAGAAATCAATCATCTTGTATTTAAACGATTATTTACTGGTGCTGATGTCCCGACACTTACATTAAGGGGAATGGCTAATTTGATATTGAATAGGGAAAACTTTGCCGATGAAACCGTTAAATACTATGAAAAGCACTTGAATAAGATTGATGGTTTTAAGGCAGGTTTGAAATTAGCTGAAGTAGATATGACAATTGCTGATGAGTACGAAAAGTATTGTATTAGTAAATTGGGGAATAATGCCAACACTGCCAGTAAGTCTATTGAGTTTTTAAAACGTATCATGAACAAAGCAGTAGAACATGGTATCCTTGATAATAATCCTATAAAGGCTAAGAAAGTTAAGCGGTTGGACGGAAAAATGGAGTATCTGAATGTGCAAGAGGTTATCCTATTAGATAAGCTGTTTCATAGTGGTGACTTATCCGATAACTATATGAAATCATTGCGGCCCTTTTTATTTGCTTGTTATACAGGGGGATTGCGTTTCTCTGATGTAAAGAGATTAACTTTTAAAAATATTACGAAGCAGAGCTTTATTGACGATGAAACAGGTGAGATGACTGAAAAGGAAGTAATTTCTACAAGCATTCATAAATCTAGAGATCTACAGCAAGTAGATGTTCCCTTATTGGCAAAAGCAAAAGCTCTACTACCCCAAAAAGAGCTTGATGAACAGCAACTTTTCCCCTTGTTTACTGAGCCGGCTGTAAACAGGAATTTGAAAAAGATAATGGAAATCGTGGGTATTAATAAATCGATCAGTTTTCACTGTTCAAGGCACACTTTTGCGACTACGGCTATAAGTTTTGGGATGCCTATAGTCGTTGTACAGAAATTAATGGGCCATAAGGATATTAAGCATACCATGATTTATGCAAAAGTTGCTGATGGTTTGAAGTTTAGTGAAATGAAGAAAATGGAGTAGGGGCTACTTTGTTAATTCATTCAGGTATCTCTTCAGTTCTTCTTCCGTAATCTTATTGTCGATCGTTGCTCTGATCGCTCCTGAATAAATTTTCTTCTTCACTGTTGAATGACTGCATTGCAATATTTTAGCTACTTCATTAACTGAATAGATTTTCTTCTCTTTAAAGAGTGATTGTGTCGCTTCCTGGTATTCCGCAAGGGCTTCTTTCATGATCTCCTTCAAGAAGTCTTTGGTGGCTTCCTTTGTACCTTCTGTGGTTGATATGAAGATGCGGATTTCCATTGCTGTTAGTCTTCCTTAGCTATGTCTTTTCTTTGCTTTTCCTCCTGAAAATATTGATAACCTTTGTACAGAATTATTCCAACAGTAATTATCCCTGCAGCAATTAAAACTGGTCTTACCCATGATATGGGTTTGTCAGGCTTTCTTCCTGGATTAAGGTTGTTAGATTTTGTGTTTATTTCATCAATTTGATTAAATAAATTTGTTGTTTCACTTTGGTGTCCTGAACCAAATAGCTCCTCCATAGTCAGAAAGCGCATGTTATCTGATTGTAAATTCACGTAACTCATAGTGTTTTTGTTTAATTTCAATTAGTCCCAGACAATAGGTAAATAAAATAGGTTTATTCAGTTCAGAATCAAACATCTGATGTGTGTGAAACTGTAAGTTAAAACCCTCTTTATTCAATCGAATCAATGAAATAGTTTCTGAATTTCGTTCTTGCAATGCTTTAAGAATCTTGAAATTCTTTTTAAGTATATTACTTACATCTTTTGTCTGCTCGTTAAACTCCCTGGCTATTCGGTTATTCACCTCTATTTTGCATTTTGGATGATAAAGTTGATTGCGTCTTGTTGCTTCAAACGGATTCTTACATTCTTTACAGATCTTTTCCATTATAATTGATATTTCTATGCAATATAATGCGACATTTTACTACAAATTAATAATTCTCAATCTAGAATTGTAGTAAAACTCAAAGAATGTCTAATTGTCTTTCTTATCTGTATGTCTAAATAGAAGAATATTGAAATTTTGTGTAAAATATTTTACAGCTTGATCCTGATTTATTATACTGTATGTTGTTCCAGAATCTTTAATTAATCCTAATGAATAAAAAAGAAATCCTCCAATAAATTGTATATGCTGTTTATTATATTGTTTCCTGTCAGGAAGCTGGTCTTGAAGAAATCGATAAAGATTTTTTGCCAATTCTTCTTTCATTTCTGTGAAATCTGAATATTGACTTTTTACTGGCCAATAATCTTGCTTGTTTTTATTGTATCTTTCTTCTCTTTTTGCGAGTCTTTCAAATTTGGTTTGATTTAATGCTAACGAATTAATAATTTCCTCAATTGTAAGTTTCCCTTTAATGGATTGTTTTGGTTTATTTAGGTTCTTATAAATGATATCGATTTGTAGGATTTCTTCCATCATGTCTTCACTACTATTGACCAATTTCAATAAGTGGTTAGCTCCGGCTAATTTCTGAGGAATGTAGTTCTTTCTTTCAAGAAGTGGAGCCAAAAAAAACTCATGTTCAAATTGAATTTCAGACATAATAACTGACAGGTAGAAAATGTTAATATCAAATTCAAGAAAATAGTCTTTTAGCTTTCTTCTCCATGAATTCACTTCAGACCAATATGTTGATGTAGATGCGGTGGTCCCCATAATATTCACATAGTACCCATAGTGATATAGTGGAAGAAACTTGTTGAGATAGATAACATCTTCTTGTTTCAGTGAAATTGAGTGTTTCATTATTTAGTTTTTGTAAAGTTTAATCTATTAAATTTAAAAATCTATTGCATTTATATGTTGTCGACTTTCAATCCTCTGTAAATTCACATTAGTCCGCATTTATTCGAATTTATGGGTATTTATTCGAATTTATTAGTGTTTATCCGAATAGATAAGTATTTGTTCGAATGAAATATTGAATATGTGTAATAATAGAATTGTAATGTATAATACTAATAATGCTGGAAATTGTATTTCAATTCCCTCAAAGGTTATCACTTTGTATTTTTATGGACGAAAGTAAATATAGAAACAGCATCTTCTGGTTTTCTATCATATTTTAATTACTGTACTCAAAGTTTGAAGCTAATTCAAAGGTTATTAGACACTATCTTAGGGCTTGCTGAGAAAGTCGGACTACACAACTTTTAAAATTTGAGAAGATTGAAATTTATAGAATCTATTCATTGCAAAATGAATTTGACCCTATATCTGTCTTTACAAAGCCAAAATCAGGCAATCTCCTGCTAAACAGACTAATAAAACAGAAAAGTTTAGACCAAATAATCCCTCTATCTCTTATGCATATTAAATTCATTATAAAGAATATTGCAGAAACCCAGCTTTCAGAAGTGTCTTTCAATTTAGCCCGT
>JABINZ010000010.1 GCA_018698135.1 Bacteroidota bacterium | reverse complement strand
TATTTGTTCCAGGATACAAAAAAGTAGCCTTGCCAAATGCTGCCAAGGCTACGCAAGATAGTCTTTCATAGAAAGATCTTCTTCTTATGTAAAGATACTTTTTTCGTCTTTTACTTGGTTATTTAAACAGTACCTTTTTTATTATCTGAAAACAGCTAATTATTCAGCTTCTTCTTCGTCAGCTTTCTTTTTAGGGTCAGCTTTCTTAGGTTTGGCTTCGGCTTTAGCAGCATTTTCGTCTGCAGTCATTCTATCTTTCAATGCCTGAAGAACATCTTGCTCGCTACCTAATGTGGTTTTCTGAACTTTAGAGCGTACCTGACTAATTGCTTTTCTAGTCTTGTCGGATTGTTTCCTTCTATCCGCTTTTACCTCTTCATCTTGAACCTTAAGTGCTTCTTTCCAAACAGAAATATGTGAAACTACAATCCGTCTGTTTGATTTGTCAAATTCAATCACTTTAAACTCAAGAACATCTTCCACATTCACTTTGCTTTCGTCTTCTTTAACCAATTGTTTAATTGGGCAGAATCCTTCAACACCATAAGGTAATGTTACTACAGCTCCTTTATCGTCTACTTTAATAACGTTTCCTTCATGAACCGATCCGTTAGAGAAAATATCCTTAAAGGTTTCCCATGGATCTTCTTCAAGTTGCTTATGACCTAAGCTAAGTCTTCTGTTCTCTTCATCGATTTCTAAAACAACTACCTCAATATCATCACCGGCTTTGGCAAATTCTGAAGGGTGGTTGAATTTTTTAGTCCATGAAAGGTCAGAAATATGAATCAAGCCATCAATACCTTCTTCGAGTTCAACAAATAAACCGAAATTGGTGATGTTCTTAATAACAGATTTGTGCTGTGAATCTTTTGTATAAATTAATGGAACTTTCGCCCATGGATCTGGTGTAAGTTGTTTTATACCCAAAGAAAGTTTTCTTTCTTCACGAACAATACTCAATACTTTTACCTCAACCTCATCATTTAATACAATGTAATCTGCTGGAGATTTGAGATGTTGTGACCAAGTCATTTCTGAAACGTGAACTAAACCTTCAACGCCTGGGTAAATTTCAACAAATGCACCGTAATCTTCAATATTAACAACTTTTCCTTTCATCACACTACCTTCAACAATGTCTTCTGGTAATGTTTCCCAAGGATGCTGTGTCAATTGCTTCATACCAAGCGAAATTCTATTCTTTTCTTCATCGTAATCGAGAACAACAACATTTAATTTCTCGCCAATTTCCAATAATTCATTTGGATGATTAATACGTCCCCATGAAACATCAGTAATATGGATCAAACCATCTACACCACCCAAGTCAATGAAGACTCCGAATGAAGTAAGGTTTTTAACAAGACCTTCCAATACTTGTCCTTTCTCAAGTTTCGACAAGATTTTGTGTCTTTGTTGTTCGATATCTTGTTCGATGATAGCTTTGTGAGAAACCACAATATTTCTGAAATTAGGGTTTAATTTAACAACCTTTAATTCCATGTTGATTCCTACAAATGCATCATAATCTTGAACTGGTTTAATATCAAGCTGCGAACCAGGTAAAAAGGCATCGAGTCCAAATAAATCGACAACCATACCACCTTTCGTTCTGTCTTTGATAAATCCTGTTACGATCTCACCAGTTTCATGCGAACTCACAATCTTTGCCCAAGCTGATTCAGCCCTGGCTTTTCTGTGAGAAAGTATTAATTGTCCATCACGGCCTTCAGTTGATTCAACAATTACTTCCACTTCGTCTCCAATTTTGAGATCTTCCATGTGTTTAAATTCTGATAAGGCAACTAAGCCATCAGATTTAAAACCAATGTTAAGTACAACTTCTTTGTCAGTGATGTTTTCGACTACAGCATTTACAAGCTGCATGTCCTCAATGAAATTAAGAGTTTTGGTATAAAGACCTTTAAGCTCTGCTTTCTCTTCTTTACCATACTCTTCTTCCTCTTCTTCGAAACTTGCCCAGTCGAATGGTTTTTTCAAATCCAATGGTTCTTCATCTTCAAGAGCATCTTCATCTTCCAATTCTTCAACAGCTTCTTCAACTTCTGTAGTTTCTGCAACAACTTCTTCTTTGTCTTCAACAACAGCATCTTCCTTGATGGCTTCTGTTTCAACAACTTCTGGTGTGCTCTCTACAATTGTTTCGGCTACAACTTCTGGACTGCTTTCTTCCACTTCAGTAACAACTTCTTCGGTTACTTTGGGCTCTGAAATTACTTCTTCGGCTACAGGTGCTGCTTCGACAACTTCCTCTGTGCTTTTAGTTTCCTCAACGACAACCTCTTCTTCAGGTTTAATTTCTTCAGTTGATTCAACTGGGGCAATTTCTTCTTTAATTTCTGGGGTGTTTTCTTTAGTTTCAGGGACCTCCTGATTCGTTTCAGCGGCCTCCTGGTTTTCTAAATTCTGATCTAAATCTGTTTGTTTTTCTTCCATTATTTTTAATAATCCTCCTTTCTCCTAAATTTTTTAGGAACGGCAAATTTAAGTTTTATTTTAATTATGCCATTAAAAAAGAAAGAAAAACTTGTAAAATATTGAAAGTGTGCGTGTATCGCTCTAAATAATCAACATCACATCTCCGTAGTCAAGGAATTTGTAGTTTTCCTTGATGGCAACTTGATACGCTTTTTTGATTAGTTCAAGTCCTCCAAATGCAGTGGTTGCAATGTAAAATGGAGTTTTTGGGGCGTGGAAGTTAGTAACCAATGCATTAGCAATCTTAAAGTCGTATTGCGGATAAATGAATTTTTCAGTCCAGCCCTCAATTGGAAGCAATTCGCTTAAGGTTGAAACAGATGATTCGATAGCTCGCAAGGTAGATGTGCCAATGGCGCAAATTCTTTTCTTATTTTGGATTCCTTGATTCACAATTTTAGCTGCTTCAGGAGAAACATAAAAATTCTCAGATTCCATTTTATGCTTTGAAAGATCTTCTACTTCAATGCCTCTGAAAGATGCTAAACCAATATGTAGCGTAACCTCAGTGAGATCAACTCCTTTTATTTCGAACCATTTTAATATTTCTTTGCTAAAATGCATTCCAGCAGCAGGAGCAGCAATAGAACCTTTTTGTTTGGCAAATATTGTTTGATAAGACTCTTCGTCATCTGAATCGGGTTCTCTTTCCATATAACGTGGAAGAGGTGTTGAACCCATTGCATGAAGAACTCTCTGAAATTCTTCATAACTACCGTCAAAATAAAATCGAATGGTGCGTCCTTTTGAGGTTGTGTTGTCGATCACTTCTGCAACCAACATTTCTCCATTCAGTTCATTATTGAAAATAAGTTTATTACCTATTCTAACTTTCCGTGCAGGATCTACTACAACATCCCATAAAAGATTCTCTTTGTTGAGCTCTCTTAAAAGGAATACTTCGATTTTTGCACCTGTTTTTTCTTTTGTACCATGTAGGCGAGCAGGAAAAACTTTTGAGTTGTTTACGATTGTTACATCGCCTTCTCCAAAATAATTGATAATGTCTTTGAATTTTTTATGCTCTATTTCTCCGCTATCTTTATGAACAACCATTAATCTGGATTCATCGCGATAGATAGCTGGTTTGTTAGAAATAAGATGTTCTGGTACTGTAAATGAAAACTGCCCTAACTTTGCCATATATCAATTTTTATGTAGGTGCAAATTTAAGCTAAGATTTACCTAAATGGTAGAATTTAGTCATTTTTTTTCAAAAAAATATGACTGATGGTTGTCCTTTTAAACTATTTTTGAAGTAATAATAATATTTCTCAGAACCATTATAAAGCATTTATGCCACGCTGGTCGCAACTTATAGCCATTCTTAAGGAAAGCTTCTATTTTGCAATTAATAGTTTGCGGACAAACTTATTACGAACACTACTATCTACTCTTGCTATTATTATTGGCATATTTACAATTATATCCATCTTAACTTTCATTTCGTCTTTAGACAGAAGTGTCAGAACTTCAGTAGCTTCCTTAGGTGGTGATGTGATTTTTGTTCAGAAATGGCCTTGGATATTTGAAAATGATTATCCTTGGTGGAAGTTTGTTAACAGACCTCAAGTAAGTTATGAAGAAATGCAATTACTGCAGAAAAAATTGAAGAATGCAGAGGCAGTTAGCATAGTGGCAGGCATATATGGCCGCACTTTATCAAATAAAAAGGAGCACATACGAAATGCTGTCATTAATGCCATTTCATATGATTATGAAAAGGTATATGATTTTCAACTTGAAAAAGGACGGTATTTTACAGAATATGAAATGCGCATCGGTGCGCCAAAAATAATTATCGGAAGCGCTTTAGCTCATAGTCTGTTTAAAGAAAAAAATCCAATAGGACAGAAGGTGAAAATTTTGGATAAGAAATTTGATGTAATAGGTGTGCTCGAAAAGAAAGGAGAGGGAGCAGTTGAAATTGAGGATTCAGATAATATGGCATTTATTTCATTCAATTTTGTCAGATATTTATATGGCTCATACATGAGAAACCTCGACATTACTATAAAGGTTAAAGGACAAAAAGGCGCGAGTATTGATGAGTTGGAAGATGAAATAAGGGGTGTGCTTCGATCCATTCGGAAATTAAAACCTGGTGATGATGATAGTTTCGCGCTCAACAGGGCAAGCTTTATCAGTGATAAATTAAACGACATTTTTAGAAGTTTAAGTTTGATGGGCTGGATAATTGCAGCTTTCTCCATCCTGGTTGGGGGTTTTGGTACCGCCAACATTATGTTTGTTTCAGTTAAGGAACGAACATTTTTAATTGGTATCGAAAAAGCACTAGGTTCTCCTCGCTTCTTTATCCTTGCGCAATTTTTAGGTGAGGCCATTTTTCTTTGTTTAATAGGCGGCTTGATTGGATTATTAATGGTATTTCTATTAATGCTGCTGGCCAATAATATTCAAAGTGATTTGCAACTGGTTCTCACATTTAAAAATGTATTAATCGGAATTGGCTTATCATCAATAATTGGGATTGTAGCTGGTTTTATTCCAGCATACCGTGCTTCACGCTTAGATCCAATTAATGCCATACGGAATACATTCTAATTTTTTCTGAATGCCTGATAAAAAAAAGCCTAATTAAAGGCTTTGAAATCTTGTAAAAGGCTTCTTCCCGGGTATTCTTTCAATGCAACTTCAAGACATTCCATTGCATTCATGAGATCTTCTTTTTTCAAAACGTAGGCAATGCGCACTTCTTTTTTACCCAATCCTTTAGTGGCATAAAATCCTGGAGCAGGTGCCATCATAACTGTTTGCTTTTTGTACTCAAACGATTCTAAAATCCACTGGCAAAAAATATCAGCATCATCAATAGGAAGTTTAACGGTTGTGTAGAAAGCTCCACCAGGCATGGGACAACTAACACCATCCATTTTATTTAAAGCTTCCACTAATAAGTCTCTGCGAGAAACATATTCTTCTAAAACGTTTTCAAAATATGAAGATGAAACTTCAATGGCTGCTTCAGCACCAGCTTGATCTAATGTTGGAGGACACAAACGAGATTGTCCAAAACGTAAAGCAGAGTCGATTAACTGCTTGTTTTTAGAAACAATAGCCCCAATTCGAGCTCCACATGCACTGTATCTTTTGGAAATAGAGTCCAGAACTACGGCATGCTGCTCAAGTCCTTCAAGAGTTAAAATGGAATAATGCTTTTGACCATCATAAACCATTTCACGATAAACTTCATCCGCAAAAAGGAAAATATCATACTTTAATACCAATAAGCGTAATTGCTCAAGCTCTTCTTTGGAATACAAATAACCTGTTGGATTATTTGGATTACAGATCATGATGGCTTTCGTTTTTGGAGTAATAAGCTTTTCAAACTCATCAATGGAAGGCAATGCAAATCCATTTTCTATAGTGGATGTTATGGGTTTAATATGGATTCCAGCAGTAACGGCAAAAGCATTATAATTGGTATAAAAAGGCTCCGGAATTATTATTTCATCTCCAGGGTTTAGGCATGAGTATAAACCAAATAACAATGCTTCGCTACCACCAGTAGTCACAATTATATCTGAATAGTCAACATCAATATCATATCGTTGATAATATGTAGCCAACTTTCTACGATAACTTTCATTGCCTGCAGAATGTGAATACTCTAAAACTTTATTATCAAAGTTTTTCACAGCAGTCCAATACTCATCTGGTGTTTCAATATCAGGCTGCCCGATATTTAAATGATAAATTTTAACACCTCTTTTTTGCGCTTCTTCAGCAAATGGAACCAATTTGCGAATTGGAGATGCAGGCATTAGGTCTGCTTTCTTTGATAATTGTGGCATGTTTTATCAATTAATCGTTAATAAATAAACAGGACGAAGATATTGAAATTAATAAATAAGGATGCTTTTCAATGGGATAAAAAAAATCCCTGGCTCCAACTGATGGGGTTCAGTGTAACCAGGGATAGCGCTAAAAACTAACCTTAACTGAGCGCAGTATTTATAGTAACTTAAAGGAGATTTTCATATTGTATACTTTACCGATTTCAGCATCATCAGCATGAACAGTAATTGATTTCATTTTTTCGATTACATATCCTTCTAACTCCTTATAAACAGAGTTCGTACGAAGTACATCAATTTTGCCATCTTTATTTACTTCAAAACTGACAAGAACTTCGCCTTCAATCTTGTTTTCAATGGCAAATTCAGGATAATCGATTTCAAGCTTGATTGCTTGTTTTACGCTTGATTCTTTACTTTCTTCAGTATCATTTACTGCAAAGGCAAAATTAATACTGACTAATGTGCAAATTAAAATAACCAGGATACTTTTTTTCATCTTTTTATTCTTTTTGAAGGTTTAGCCTTCGGTTTAACGAATTTATTTTGTTGTGTTTTGATTTAAGGACGAACAAGGCCTTAAAAATGTTACAAACTAATAATTTATTTGTTGATTGAAAAAAGATCAAGCGATATGCCAAAATGCGTAAGTGAAAGTAGAACAGGTAGATAGGAAGAGACATTTGTGTGTGACCAATAATCGTCTGTATAATAATTGAACACCTATGTACAAAAACCTACAGCAATATTCAAAAAAAAAGGGCTGCAATATGCAACCCTTTTTGTGATTTAATTCAACAACTTATTCGCCAAAACCATCGTATCTAACACCTGAACAGATGTAGATGGTACCTGGGTCAGAAGCCCATTCAATTTCCATGTAAATACTGTCATTATCGATCACTTGACCTTTAGTAACAGTAGTCGCATCACCCCAGCGAACATCATTTCCCTGATCAATACTAAATGTTGATCCAGTATAATGTGATTTGACTTTGTATTGCCAGAAATTATCATGATCATCAATCCAAATGGAATCGTTATCGAAAGATGTATTGTAAATAAACAGCTTGGTATAGCCTACACCATACCAGTCACCGATGTTACCTGCTCCATCATCAAACTGGTAGGTAACCCACCAAGTGCCTGAAACAGGATATGCATCAGCATGGTCTACAACAATGTCTTTTTCACAACCCATAAGTCCAATGATAAGAATTGTTGCTAAGCTAAAAAATATAATTTTTATTTTTTTCATAGTCGTATAATTTAAAATTGAACTTGAGATAATGTTACTTCAAACGTATAACCTGCATCCCAGTCAGTAACAAATTCAATGGTTTTGTTAGCTGCGTCAACAGTCATAGAGGTCATTTCACAAACGCCACCAAATGTTTTCACAGAAAATGTTCCGAATGTGAAATCATTGGTAGGGATATCATTTGCAGTGATTATACAGCCAGTGGCTTTATAGTTGTCACCATAACCTCTTCCCATTGCATAATAGCCTCCAATACCATCAGAAATGCCAAATGTTCCATCTGTGTTCTTCCAGATATAAACATAAGCGAGTCCTTGATACTGTGCGCTGGTTGTACCATTTCTAATGATATCTGCAGTATAAATACCTTCGATACTCGTAGTTAAATCGCCAACTTTTGCAACATGAACAGTTCTTCCTACAGATCCTGGAAAACCATCGGCATTGACCGCTGAATACGTAATATGATATTCATCAGCATTGGCAACATCAACAGTAGCTCCACTGTATTGAGAATGTCTTCCAGATACATCAACTGCAACGGTTAAGTCTACACCTGCTTCGGTTGCTGTACATCCAGGATCTGTGAAGGCGTCTCCAAGACTATGGAAAATAACAGCATCTCCAAGCATAGTGAAATCTGGGAAATTAGTAACCCTGGATAAGTTGTCAGTTGTTTTTTCACATCCTACCAAGAATATGACCGCAACTCCAAGTATTGCTATTAATTTATTTATTTTTTTCATATTTATCTATTTATGGTTTAACAAAATTATTTATGCCACCACATTTTTTCATAAACTCTCTTAAGTGCAGGCACATTGGCTTTGTTAGTTTGATATTCTGAATCAGGGAATAAAAGCCTTCTAGGGAACTGAGTAGGACCCCAGCTAGAGTTTACTGAAATAGTGTAGAAATCAGGATAACCAGTTCTGTTTTGCTCAAAGAACGATTCAAGTCCTTGAGAATTAGCCATGGAAACCCATTTTTGAACAATGATAGCTTCAATTTTAGCATCATCAGTTGTTGGGAATTCATAATCGCCTCCACTTCCGTAGAATGCACTTGCTCCTCCAACACCAAAGTGTGCAAAGGATGCATCAATACCCATTTCATATAATGCCTTTGCGTTACCAGTTCCAAAACCTCTTACTGCAGCTTCTGCTTGTAAGAAATAGCTCTCAGCTGTCGACATAAAGTAAACAGGATCAAGGCCAGTTACAGCAGGTTGTGAAAGGTCAGCTGCGCTGGTGAAAGCAGGATTAAAGAAATCACCCTGATCATTGCCTACATGTGTTCCTCCGTTTTGTGGTGTATTAAAAATACCATCCACACGAGGATCACTTGAGTTCAATAAGAAATTCATAAGGGTGTTACTAGCAACAATATTTACACCACCAAAACGATCGAATTCTGTTTCAAAAACAGGATTTCTTCTGTCTTGCTCATTGGCAAATGCTGTCATGGTAACATCAGCAGAAAGAAATTCTGCATTTGCTGCATACATAGTTTGAATACCTGAACTAGCCCAAGCTCCCATAGCAGTTGTTTCTACAACACGCATATAGATTTTGAGTTTCAGTGTATTCGCAAATTTTGCCCACATATCAAGATCTCCCTGGAAAATAATATCATCTATGCCAGGTGTTTTTACCGTGCTAAGTGTCAAGTCTTTGGAAAGACCATCATCTAACATGGCAATCAGTCCTTTGTAAATATCTTCTCCATTGTCAAATGCAGGTAAAAGAACGGCAGTCTCGTCTGCGCCTTTTAATGCATCTGTAAAAGGAACACTTTCATAAAGGTCAACCAATACATGAAATACATACGCTTGAATAACAGAAGCCATTAAATAATAACTCCAGTTTTCATTTTGTTCAGCAAGCGTTTTAACATACTTTAGGTCATTTAAACAACCTGCGTATAATTCACCATACTGTCTGTCATCCAAATGTGTTGTTTGGATATCATACTGATCAAAATCACGATATTGTTGTGCACCGGTTGATTGTGCCCAGTGCTGTGACCAAAGGCCTCCAAGTATTTGATACCATCCACCAATAACATAAGCGGCTGATCCTGCTCCAGCAGGAAATACCAACTCAACTGTTGATGAAGATGGGTTGTTTGGATCGTCATTTACATCAAAGAAATCTTCACAAGAAGTTGTGAAAAACACCAGCATGACGAAAACCAGCGATTTATAAATTAAAAACTTTTTCATATCTCTAAATTTAGTCATGATAAAAAATTAGAATGAAAATTTTAAGCTACCACCAATAGAACGAGTGGTTGGTGCAGCACTGAATTCGCCATAATCAGCATTCAGGTCATTTCCAAATGTGGTTAACTCAGGATCGATGAATGTTTGATCCTGTGGAGTCCAGAGCAATAGATTCCTTCCAACAATTGATAACTGTGCATTGCTGAATGGTGTTTTTGCAAACCATTTATTAGGTAAGTTATAAGAAAGTACTACTTCTCTTAATTTTACAAATGACTTGTCAATAACAAAAGCTCTGTCAAGCATTGTTCCACCATTACCCCAATAGGTGTAAAGAACATCATTGGTTATGGCATTGGTGTTTTCCTCATAAACAGGATCACCATTCGCATCTGTACCAGTTTGTACAACTGAATTAGGAACAATAAAAGGCTGACGGTCGTTATAGAGTGTCTGTGGTGCTGTACCTGCAAAATACTGGATATCAGCAGTTCTTGAGTACATTAAACCTCCCTGACGAACATCAATTAAGAAACTGAATGTAACGTTTTTATATTTCAGGTTGTTTGTAACTCCAAACATATAGTCATACTGAGCATCACCATAAATCTCTTTTTCTTCATCAGCTACAGGAATACCATTGTTGTCAACTACAATATTTCCATCGTCATCAGTTAAAGGAACAATTCCTTCAATTAAACCGATTGGATGACCGGGCTTAGCAACAAAAGTAATCGTACTTAAACCACCTAAAGAAACCTGATCTAAACCTTCTGCTAACTCAACCAATTCGTTGTTGTTTTTGGTAAAGTTGAAGGTAATATCCCAACGGAAATCTTTTGATTTCACAGGTGTTGCAGTAAGTAATAATTCAACTCCTTTATTAGTAATATTACCCAGATTTAATACCTGAGTAGAAAATCCAGTTGAATATGCTAAACTAACGGGCCAAATAAGATTGGTAATGTTCTTATTATAATAAGTAAAGTCAACACCAATTCTATTATTGAAGAATCTTAAGTCAGTTCCAATTTCAAACTCTGTTGTAATTTCAGGTTGAAGATTTGGATTTCCGATTTGATTAGAAACCTCAAATGCATTGATATTTCCAGCTAATGGATAATTTAAGTTTCTAAAACCATCAGCTTGGCCTGCACTTACAAATACTGAATAAATATCATAAGGATCAGCATCGTTACCAGTTTGTGCCCATCCAGCTCTTAATTTACCAAACGGAAGGAAATCAAGATCAACTAATTCTGTAAAGATGAAACTCAAGTTTGCACCAGGATAGAAAAATGTATTGTTTTCTTTTGGTAATGTAGAAGACCAATCATTTCTACCTGTTAATGTTAAGTATAAATAATCTTTATAACCCAAATCAACACTTGCAAAAAGACCCATTAAGCGTCTTTTGCTAGTAGTTTCGTCAACAACAGGTGTTGCAGAACTATTTGAAATATGGTAGAAATAAGGAATATCTAAACCAATTACCTGAGCAAATAATGACTTGGAATTACGCTGATTCACGTTCCATCCAACTAATCCTTTGAATTCGATATCTTCATTGATATCTCTTATGAAATTAACAAGCAGGTCGGTATTGAATTCACGACTAAAGAAAGATTGATTACTAACTCTTCCAACATCAGAGTTTGAGTTGGATGCATTATTTCCTTCCATGGAAGTAATTGCTCTCCATTGATCAATTTGAGCATTGGCAATGTCAGAACCTACTCTTAATGTAGATGTAATCCAATCATTTATAGCATAATCAAGTCCAATACTTCCAAATACACGATCCTCATTTAACCTGTTTCCATGTTCGCTAAGCGTATACCATGGATTGGCTGTGTAAAGTGAATAATAGTTGTCCAGATTATTAAATTTGTCTTGATAATCTCTTAATTCCAAAAGGCTAATATCACGAGGTGTTTGCATGATATTATTGTATACAGATTGATCCTGTCCTGTTGGAACAAAACTACTTTGTTTCTTTACATAGTTAATTGATGCAGAACTAGTAAAGTTATTAGCTAGTTTTGAAAATCCTCTTAAAGCAATCGTATTTCTCTTATACTGGTCAACATCTGTTGGGAAAATACCATCAGCATTTACATTTGAATAAGAAAAATAATAACTTGAATTTTCCGTAGCATTAGTAATGCTTAAAGAGTTGGTTAATGTTTGTCCAACATCAAAGAAATCTCTCACGTTATTTGGAAGTGCTACATAAGGTTTTAGTTTTTGAGAATTATCGACAACATGTCCCCACAATCTGTCTTTTCCATCAAATTTTGGTCCCCAACTAGTGTTTTCCAATAAATCAGTTTCGCCAAAAAATCCTTCACCATATTCATTTTGGAATGTAGGAAGCTTTAAAGGAGAATCAAACATGGCTGAGGTGGCGAATGTAATCTGAGCAGCTTTTTTGCCACTACCTGCAGGTGCAAGTCTTCCTTTCTTGGTGGTGATAACAATAACACCATTCGCTGCACGAGAACCATAAAGAGCGGTTCCTGCAGATCCTTTCAAGAAAGTCACAGACTCAATATCTTCAGGGTTAATGTCATTACCTCTGTTTCCAAAGTCAGTTCCACCATTTAAACTGGAAGATCCAAGACTTGTATTATCGATAGGTACACCATCAATTACATACAATACTTGGTTTGAACCAGCTAATGAAGAGAAACCACGTGAGATTACTCTTGTAGAGGCACCTGGATTACTAGATGCTGATGAAATATTAACTCCAGCAACTTTTCCTTGTAACGAATTAAGTACACTAGGTACATTTGCTTTCGTAATTTCTTCTGCACCAATTTGTGTGGCTGAGTATCCTAAGCTTTTTTCTGTTTTAGTAATACCAATAGCCGTAACCACTACTTCATCCAGATTCATAACGTCATCCTCCATGGTGACATTTATTACCGTTCTTGATCCAATTTCAGACTCAACTGTTTTCTTTCCAATAAAGGAGAAAGACAGAAAAGTCGACTTCTCGGGAATGGACATCTGATAATTACCTTCAACGTCCGTACTAGTACCGAGGGTAGTTCCTTTCACAATGACGGTCACCCCAGGCAAAGCAGTACCATCTTCGGCACTGGTAACTTTACCAGAAATAACCTTCTTCTGCGCATGTGTTGCTTGCAATCCAAGAAACATCATGAATGCGAGCAAAATTGTAAATTTCCTCATACGTTAAATTTTAAGTTTTAAAAAAAGTTAAGGTTAGTTGTAATATTATATGCAAAACAAAAATTACCAAAATAAAGGGCACTATATTCTCTGTCGAAAATATTTCCTGCTTTCATTGTTGTGATAGGTTAGTTAGTTACACAAGTATAATGAAAATTTGACAGAAATGGTGAGAAAAATTAACAATTTAATAATATTAATTTTAGAGGGAATAATATATAAAAGGCGATAGAATGATTTTGGTTTTGTATTAGAAAACAATAAACTAAAATATTAAACTTCAATTAAGTTGAAAACTCCAACGAAAAACGTGTGGTTATAAAATAATAAAATGTGAAATTCGTTTTTCAAGCACTTTGATAACAGATAATGCATTTATTATTACATGGGGATCGTTAGGCAAGAAAGTATTAAAACAACGTTTTTTTCAGCGATAGGTGTCGCAATTGGCTTTTTGAGCCAGGTTTTTGTTTTTACAAACCTCTTGCTTCCATCGATAATTGGTTTGATAAAAGTTATTCAGTCTTTCGCAAATCTGTTTTCTCACTTTTCACTGTTTAATTTACCAGGTTCTACCCTGCGTTTTTTCCCTTATTTCCGAAACAAAAATAATGGACACAATGGTTATTTACCTTTTGTAATGATATTGGCTACTTTCGGATTTATTATATTCTTTATTCTCACCATTGCTTTCAGAACACAAATACTAAATATGTATGTGGAGCGATCACTATTGTTCACTCAACATTTTAATATCGTATTTCCAGTGATCATTGGTATTAGTTTGATGAGTTTACTTAGTTCTTATTTACGCTCTTTGTTTAAGTTAGTTTATGCAGCTATTGTAAAAGATATTTATATCAAGGTTTTTACCTTGATTAGTGTTTTGTTATACTATTTTGAAATTATTGATTTTGATGGTTTCCTGGTCACATTTGCAGGTGCTTATGCACTTTCCAGTCTTCTTTTATTGATTTATGTGATATCAATTGGGGAATTTCATTGGAAAATAAACAGAGCGTTTGTCGACAAAAAGATTGTGAAAAAGATGGCAAATTATGCATCTTATGGATACTTATCTGAAATTGTACAAACATCAATTATTGAAGTTGATAAACTCATGATTGCTGCAATGCTTAGCTTGCACTCAACTGGGATATATGGTATTGTGGCACTTTTTAGTACCGTTCTTAACCTCCCGCAACAAGCTATTTCAAATATTAGTGGTTCAATAATAGCACAGGCTTTTAAGGATAATGATTTACGTAAGGTAAATGAGCTCTATAAAAAAACTTCTCTCAATCAATTGATTATTGGGAGCTTAATATTTATGCTTATTTGGTTTAATGTTGATGCGGTATTAAGTTTTATGCCTGATGATTATAAAAATGGGAAGTATGTTATTCTCATATTGATATCAATGAAATTATTTGACATGGGCACAGGCATTAATGGTGGTATTATTAATTTGTCGAAATATTATCGTTACATGCTTTTACTGAATGTAGTTTCATTAATTATTGCCGTTAGTGCCAATTTAATACTTATACCAATTCATGGAATTATTGGTGCTGCCTGGGCAACATGTATAGCTATCGTATTTTTTAATGTTTTGAAATTGTCCTTAATCTGGTGGAAATTAAAGCTTTTACCTTTTTCTATCCATTATTTGAAAGCATTGGGCATTTTCATACTTGTTTCATTTTTTGCGTTTAAATTACCAACATTTAGACTTGGAATTGAAAACCAAGACATCAATTCATTCTTTGATATAGCTGTAAATTCTATTGCTATCTTTGCAGTATTCTCAGTATTAACCTTGAGTTTTAAGGTGTCTGAAGATGTTAATGATATGTATAATAAGTTGATTTTGAGAATTAGGTCATGGTTCAACCAATAGAAAATAAGTATATCAATTATAATCCAAGCGAGTTAATGCCCCGCAGTTTCAATCATCCTGTTTTTATTTTGGGACTGATGCGAAGCGGTACAACACTTTTGCTTAATATTCTAACAGAACACCCACAATTACTAAAAATTGGTGTTGAATTAAACTCCATCTGGACTACGATTGGAGGGGCTTCCTGCATGGGTGAATGCCATTACAAAACAGCTGCTGATTTTAAGCCAGAGTTTGGAATCAATATGACTAATTATTTCAATGACAATATTGAGGCTTATAAAAGTAAAAGACAGCTAATAAAACGGGTTCTTTTTTCACAAAAATTTGGCTCAGGTGGAATTCTTAAAGATTGGGATCAAATAATTCCTGTAAACAAATCTCCACACTTGACCAATAAATCGCTTTATCTTCATGAAATGTTTCCAGAAGCACGATTTATACATATCGTGCGATCCATACAAAGTCATAGTTTAAGTATGAAGTTGCATTTTAACAAGGATTTTAAATCCAGAAACATGTTAAACTTTTTACCCGAAGATGACGGTTCGTGTTGGACACGTTTGCCTGCAAAGGAGTTGGAAAATGCAAAATCAGATCGCTTATATCCAGGGAATTTTAAATTGATACCTGAAGCTTGGTTGAAATTAAATTATCAAGCTATTAAGGATTTTGACAAAATAGGAAAAGAATATTATCGTATTTATAGCTATGAAGATTTGATTGCAAAACCAGAGGAAATTCTACCAGATATTGTTGACTTTTTAAGATTAGATCAGAAACATCAGCAAAAAGTTGTTAAAATGACAAGCAGGCAGCGAAAGGCATTTAATACACACACAAAAGATCCAATTAACGATTGGAAAACGAAATTGAGTGAAGATGAGCAAATGCAAATAGCAAAGCTTATTGAAAGTCAATCAGAAAAATATAATTTGATTCAAAAAACCATTAATCCATAATCAATGGCATCCTTGTTTCAAAAAATAAAACATGTTTATTTAAAGGAATTAAAGAAAAAAGTTGCCTTTTTCTTTTCTATTGGGTTTGATGCATTCGGCTTTATGATTTCCAATTTGTTTTTCGCTAAAACTAAAGAATCAGCTATTCGTAGTATAGTTTATGTGATGGATAAGGCACAGCCTCATATTTTTAGATTAGCCGATAGAATTAGTAAAATAGAAGGCTATCAGGTTAAAGTCCTGACTTCTGAAAAAGCAATCTATTTTGCCGATAAATCTGCTTTGGATTATTCGGTTCTTTATTTTCGTAATATTTGGCATTTAAAACTGCTGTTGAAGCGAATTCCATCTATTTATATCGTTCATTTCTTTCATCCTTTATCGGTGTTTGCTTCTAAAATTGTGAAGTATGCGAAGTATAAAACCATAGTCGACTGGAAAGATGTTTCGTTAAATTACTATGGCTTCAATCCTCCGTTCAAATATTTGCGGAAAGATATCCCTCATGAGAAATATGCCATGACGCATGCAGATGGAATAATTGCACGCAGTTATGAACCTCATATTGCCATTCGTAGATATCAGATTGAGAAAAAACCAAGTAATTTGTTTTTCTTGGAATATTGTGATAATAGCTTATTTGTTCCGCAAAAAAAGAAAATAGTCGATCCTGATGATATTCATCTGGTTTATATTGGTGGAGTGAAAGATATGTCTGCAAATTTGCCAGAGAGTTTTTTGCCCATTATTAATGAATTAAACAGGCAAAAAATACATTTTCATATTTATCCCGGACAAAATAGAAATTGGCATGTATTCAGTGATTATAAAAAGAAAGCTGAAGAACTGGAATACTTTCATTGGCATGAATCCATTAAACCTGCTGAAATTGCTTCAGAAATATCACAATATCATTTTGGTCTGATTCCATTTTTTACAGATGAACTCCCTGAGCTGAATGACAAAAGATCAGGAGCAATGAATCAAAAACTATTTAATTACTTAGAAGCAGCATTGCCAATAATTATTGGCACGGGTCCGTTGTTTCAAATTTGGTTAATTAACAGGTATAGAGTTGGTTTGAAATTAAGCAGAGCTAAGTTTGCTGATCTGAGGTCAAACATTGATTTGAACACTTACCAGCAAATGCAAGAGCGGGTTTTGAAATCCAGAGAAATATTGTCGCTTGACGCAAATATGAATAGATTACTGCAATTTTATGAAAATGTTTCATCCACTAAAACAGTAGATAAATGAAACGCAGTTGCTCAACATTCTTAAAAGAAATCTATCGGGATAACAAATTACGGGTTAAAGGCAAAAGAAATCTGCTTAAGGATATCGGCTTGTTTTATCGTAACAAGAGTTTGATTTCCAAAGAAAAAAAACTACTAGAGCGCTATCATAATCGGGATTTTCCTATTGTATTTGTCTTGAGCGTACCTCGGTCAGGAACTACATTCTTGTCTCAGTTTATTGCAGATAATTTCGATATTGCTTTTATCAATAACTATATGTCGAAGTATTTTTTGGCTCCACTTTATGCTTTAATAAAATTTGAAAGGAAAGGCCAAAAAGACTTGCAAAGCTATCAATCTGATTTAGGAAATACGAAAGGAGACCATGCACCTCATGAATTTGGATATTTCTGGCAATATTATCTGAATCACAGCCAACACGATCATTTGTCAGATGAAGAGCTTGACTTGGTCGATTGGGAAATGCTCAGAAAAGAATTATATGGAATTTCGGCTCATCAGCAAAAACCATTGATGATTAAAAGTCTTGTTTATACAAATTATTATATAGAACGACTGGCGAAGGAATTCCCCAATTCGAAATTCTTATATATCAAACGAGATCCGGTTTACGTATTTCAATCCATTTATGAATCTAGGATTAAACGTTATGGTAGTCCGGATATTTGGTGGAGTATCAGGCCTCGGAATTGGATGAAACAAACTGGAAAAAGTCCACTGGAACAAATCGCTTATCAATATCAGGATGTTAGTCGCCATATTGAATCGTCCCTAGCAAAGTTGGAGAATAATCGAAAAATTACAATCCAATATGAAGATTTAGTAGCCAAGCCAAAGGAACATATTCAATCACTTGCTAAGATAATTGGCATACAGGCAATAGATAAAGAACAAGACTTTTCAGGTTTGAATAAGCAAACCAACAAGCAACGATTAAATGATGAATTGTTTGCTGAGCTAAATGAATTAATTAAAAACAGATAATTTGAAGATTGCAATTACACAACCTAATTTTATCCCCTGGCTGGGGTATTTCGACCTGCTCGACTCCATTGATCTTTGGATTAGCTTGGATAATGTGCAGATGGTGAAAAGATCATTTATTGTCAGAAATAAAATAAAAGCTGTAGGTTCTGATCCAAAATGGCTGACTGTTTCTCTTAAAAAAGCAAATCAATCAATACTTATCAATCAGACAGAATTAGACGAAAAAGACTGGCATATTGATGCGATTAATAAAATTAAATCCTACTACTCAACAGCTCCTTTTTATAAGAAGTATATTTCTGTAGTTGAAGAAATACTAAGTCCTAAGGAGAAATTATTATCGGTTTACAACCAACGAACAGTAATGGACTTGGCGCAATTAATAGGAATTTCGGTTGAAATCAAAACTGCCTCTTCCTTGATTCCATTGTTAGAAGGTAATCCTGAAGATAAAATTATGTCCTTATGCGAAATTTTAAAACCTACTGAGTTTTATAACTTTGAGAAAGGAATTGATATTGGATTATATAGCGGAGAAAACTTTGCAAAGCATCAAATCCAATTATTTAAACAAAACTATCAGCATCCTGTTTATACACAGGCTGATCCTGAATTTAGCCCCTATTTGAGTATACTTGACCTCCTGTTTAATATGGGAGAAAATTCTCTTGAAGTCATTCGAAAAGGAAGGAATTGGGTTAAAGTAAATTAAGTATTTTTGCATTTCTAAAAATTGTTTTGAATCATTGCTAAAACAGATATTTGTGAGTATTAATCAAATGAAAAAAATTTATATTACAGGTGGTGCTGGATATGTTGGCGCTCGTTTAGTGCCTAAACTGCTTTCACAAGGCTATGAAGTAAGTGTTATTGACTTGATGATTTATGGTGAAGATGTATTGGAAGATCATCCTAAACTAACTAAAATTAAAGGAGATATCCGAGATCAACAACTATTACGTTCAACCATTAAGGGACATGATGCGGTCATCCATTTAGCGTGTATTTCAAATGATCCCAGTTTTGAATTAAATCCTGATTTAGGGAAATCCATCAATCTTGATTCATTTGAGCCATTGGTGCAAATTTCGAAAGAAGTTGGCGTCAATAGGTTTATCTATGCTTCATCATCCAGTGTTTATGGTATTAAGGATGTACCTAATGTAAATGAAGATGTAGAGCTGGATCCATTAACCGATTATTCTAAATTCAAGGCAGCCTGCGAAAAGATATTGCACGCTTATAATTCAGACGATTTTACGGTTGTAACCATCAGGCCTGCTACTGTATGCGGCTATTCACGCAGATTACGCCTTGATTTAACCGTGAATATTCTGACAAATTTGGCCGTAAATAAAGGACAGATCACTGTATTTGGTGGAGATCAGAAACGTCCAAATATTCATATTGAAGACATTACTGATTTGTATATTCAATTACTTGGCTTGCCTAAAAATCAAATTGCTCAGAAAATTTATAATGCAGGATACGAAAACCATACAGTAGCTGAAATTGCCGATATGGTTAAAAATGTGGTAGGAGATCAAGTTGACATCATTACAACTCCATCAGATGATCATCGTTCCTATCATATTTCTTCCGAAAAGATAAAGCAAGAATTAGGATTTGAACCGAAACATAGTTTAGAAGATGCAGTGAATGATTTGAAGAATGCTTTTGCGAAAGGACTAATTCCTGATTCGCTCGAAAATGATCGCTATTTTAATGTTAAGCGCATGCAAAATATTGAGTTAAAATAAAGTAGATATGAAGATCAAAAGTAAAACGCTTGCTTATGATGGAAAAAAGTATTTTGAATCATGGCATCGGTCTGTTATAAATAAAGAATTTTCAGATAGAGTTACCATATCACCAACCTTTAGTGAACTTGGCACAAAATACCATTACAATGCTGTCGAAAATCTACTGATAGAGTATTTTTATGATACTGAAGTAGTCGATAATCCACATGTATTTGATATAGGATCCGGGGCTGGACATTGGATAGAGTTTTATAAAACTTATTTCAATTCAGCATACAGCTTGGGGGTTGAAATCTCTGAGCCTTGTTATGATATGCTCGTGAAAAAATTTGAACAGGATGAATCTGTTGATTTTATGCTAGGTGATGTTTCCAGTACCGATTTTAAGCTTGATAAAAAATTCGATATCATTAATGCTATTGGTGTCATATTTCATATTGTTGATGATGCTGCCTGGTATGTTGCCATGAATAATTTGATGAAATTGTTAAATAAAGGTGGAGTTATTATTGTTGGTGGTGAATTTGGAGATAAAACCTATAATGCTCAGTTCAACAAAACAAATGATTTTGATACGTGGGATGAACGTCAAAAAGCATGGGATGAATTTCATAACACTGAAGATGAGTCGGTTTTTGTGAATAAGCGATTGAGGTCAATTGCCGATTGGGAAAAATGTGCAAAGGAGAATAATCTGAAAATTAAAGAAATTGTCAAGCAGAATATTAGCAAACTTATTCAAACGCCTCAAAATAATATATTAGTACTGACAAAAGTTGATTAATCGATATTCATGAAAGTTCCATATATAAATTTAGCAGCACAGCATATTCCAATTATGTCTGAATTATTGGCTGAGGTTGAAAGTGTTTTAAAAACCGGTCAATTTATATTGGGAAAAACTGTTGCAGATTTTGAAAAGAAATTTGCCGAGATATGTGGGGCAAACTATGCAATAGGTGTTGCCAATGGAACAGATGCACTGGTTTTAGCTTTGAAAGTTGCAGGGATAAAAGCTGGTGATGAAGTAATTACCGCACCCAATTCTTTTTTGGCCTCGGCTTCTTCTATTGCACTGGCAGGAGCAATTCCTGTATTTGCCGATGTAAGAGATGATTTTAATATTGATCCAGAGCAAATCAAGAAATTAATAGGTCCAAAAACCAAGGCAATAATGCCTGTTCATCTGACGGGGCGACCAGCTGATATGGATGCCATAATGGACATTGCAAATGCACATAATTTAATTGTAATTGAAGATGCTGCACAAGCAGTTGGTGCCAGTTATGGAAACAAAAAAGTGGGGAGTATCGGACATCTAGCATGTTTTAGTCTACACCCATTAAAAAACTTATCGGCTGCCGGTGATGGAGGCGTTATTACAACCAATAATAAGCTTTATTATGATAAACTGATGATCATGCGCAATCATGGTTTGAAAAATAGGGATGAATGCGTTTATTGGAGTTTAAATAGCCGACTAGATGCAATGCAGGCTGCCTTATTAAATGTAAAGCTGAAATATCTGGCAAATTGGACAGATAGAAGAAGAAACCTTGCAGCTATTTATCAGGATCGTATTAAAGATTTAGTGAAAGTCCCCATGGACTCAAACAAAGAAAAAGCAGTATATCATACTTTCATTATTCAAACTGAATTTCGAGATGAGCTGCAAGAATATTTGCTTGCCAAGGATATCGAAAGTAAAGTTCATTATCCGATTCCAATTCATTTTCAAGAAGCTGCAAAACAGTTAGCTTATCAAAAAGGAGATTTTCCGGTTACCGAAGCACAAGTGGGAAAAATATTGAGTTTACCTGTTTATCCGGAACTTAGCGATGAGCAAGTGCATTATGTATGCGATACTATTATTGAATTTTTTAAGAATAAAATATGAGAACCTTAGTAACAGGTGGCTGCGGATTTATTGGCAGTCATATCGTTGAAGAATTATTAAGTAGAGGGGATGAGGTGATCGTAATCGATAATCTGAGTACCGGACGATTATTGAATATTTCACATTTAGAACATCATGCAAACCTGACATTTGTTGAAGCCGATATTTCCAATCATGAAAAGATAGAGCCTTTTTTTAAAGGAGTCGATTGGGTATTTCATATTGCTGCATTAGCCGATATTGTACCTTCGATTCAAATGCCCATGTTATATCATAATTCCAATGTAAATGGAACGGTATCGGTTTTGGAAGCTGCCAGAAAGCACAACGTAAAGCGTTTAATTTATGCCGCTTCGTCATCTTGTTATGGGATACCTGATAAATACCCAACTACTGAAACTGCTGAAATAAGACCACAATATCCATATGCCACAACCAAATATCTGGCTGAACAATATGTAATGAACTGGCATCATATTTATAATTTGCCTGTAACAAGTATGCGTTTTTTTAATGTGTATGGTCCACGATCAAGAACTTCAGGAACCTATGGTGCAGTATTTGGCGTTTTTCTGGCACAAAAACTAAACAACAAACCTTATACGGTTGTCGGAGATGGAACACAAACCCGCGACTTTACCTTTGTTTCGGATATTGCGAATGCATGTATTACCGCAGCAGAACATCCTGAAGTGGCTGGTGAAATTATGAATGTTGGTAGTGGAAATACCTATAGTGTTAATCGGCTTGTTGAGTTATTGGAAGGCGAAGTAACCTATATTCCAAAACGACCCGGAGAACCTGATTGCACCTTTGCAGACATTGCAAAAATCAGAAGATTATTGCATTGGGAACCTAAAGTGAGTTTGGAAAATGGTGTTGGTAGAATGCTGGAAGTTATTGAATATTGGCGAGAGGCACCTCTGTGGGATCCGGCAAGTATTAATGAGGCAACAAAAGATTGGATCAAATATTTAGGATAAGAATATGGCTATAACAAGTTTTCTTCCGGAGAGTAAATTCCTTCACAAAATCAGACTTTGGAAGGTAAAAAGACAAGACAGAAAACTCTATGAGGGATTGAAAGAGCTGCATATCGATTACAATGGAAAAGATCAAGTGTCCTTTTCTTTTTTAGGTGAACGTTTTACTATAAAGCTAAATCCCAATCGAAAACATAAACAGTATTTAAGCTTTCTGTTTTATTTTGTTAACGAAGAATTCTCGAACTATTTTAAATATTACATTCCCAAAAGAGGTGATGTTGTTGTTGATTTGGGAGGTTTTTTAGGAGCGGTAAGTTTTTATATGGCACATTTGGTCAAAGATTCTGGTCATGTGTATGTATTTGAACCCAATACTGCCAATAATGAGTTCATTAGAGATTTAATTGAATTGAACAATCTGAAAAATATAACCCTGATAAAAAAGGGCGTTTACAATGAAAATTCGACATTAACGTTTTATGGAACTGGTAGTTCTGGTAGTTTTAATAATATTTACGATAAGGATGTGAAGTTTGAGTTTGATGTTGTTGAATTCGATTCGTTTGTTGAAGAACGAAAACTGAAAAAAATTGATTTTATTAAATCGGATATTGAATCTGCTGAAATTGAGTTTTTATTGGGTGCTGAAAAGACCATAAAAGATGGTGTTATACGTAATATGGCCATAGCTACCTATCATCGAATAGGAGAGGGAGAAAGAGCCTATACAGAGTGCGAAAAAATACTAGCACAACATAATTGTAAATACATCACTCATATGACAAATGGATCAACTCCTTTCACAACCTATGTGAAAAATAAGAACGATAATAAAAAATCTGCTGATGTTAGGAAAGATTTATAGTCTGCAAGAGCTTTCTGAAAAGATTGCTGATCTAAAAGGACAAAAGAAGAGAATTGTTCATTGTCATGGTGTTTTTGATTTAATTCACCCAGGCCATATCAAACATTTTGAAGCAGCTAAAAAATTCGGGGATATTTTAGTAGTCACTATCACTGAAGATAAGCATGTGAACAAGGGGCCAGACAGACCAATATTTACGGAATCGTTGAGAGCAGAAAATATTGCTGCCTTGCAATATGTTGATTTTGTAGCTATAAATCGATTCCCAACTGCGATTACTGCTATTGAGGCCATTAAACCTGATTTTTATGTAAAGGGGCAAGACTATAAAAATGCAGTGGATGATATTACCGGAGGAATTATTGAAGAAAAAGAGAAGGTAGAAGAATTTGGAGGCAAACTGGTTTTTACTGAAGAAATCCAATTTAGCTCATCCAATTTAATTAATAGGCACTTAGAAGATTCATCGGAAGAAATTAAAAACTATTTAACGGATTTAAGAAGCCGGGTGTCGTATGAAAAGATAAGCGGCTATTTTGATAAAATTTCGGACTTAAAAGTTTTGGTTATTGGTGATATTATTATTGATGAATATCAATTCGTTAATCCCTTGGGAAAGGCATCAAAATCTGCAACAATAACTGCACGTAAACTTCAATCCGAGCTATATGGAGGAGGCGTATTAGCCATTGCCAACCACATGGCTGGATTTGCAAAAGAGGTCAGGTTGATTGCAAATTATGGTCAAAATGAGCAGCTAAACTACCTTGACTTTATAAAGGAAAAACTTAATCCGAAAGTCTCGTGGAAAGCAATTTTTACAGCTGATCGACCTACAGTTGTGAAGAGACGTTTTGTCGACAAAGTTTTCAAACACAAGCTGTTCGAATTAATTGAAATAAATGACTCTCCTTTCAATGCAGCTGATAAACAAAAAGTTATCGATGAATTGAAAAGTTGCGAGGAAAATTATGATTTGATAGTTGTTGCTGATTTTGGACATGGCCTCATTGATAGTGAAATTGTATCGCATATTGCAAACCTGAAATTGTTTACAGTGGTTAATGCACAAACTAACAGTGCCAATATGGGCTATAATTTACTAAGCAAGTATCCTTCTTGTGATTATTTTTCAATTGATAGAGAAGAAGCCCGACTGGCTATGCATGATAAACATGCCGATATTGAGAAGTCGGTTAAGCATTTGATCCAACAAGTGAAGGCAAAATATGGGGTTGTAACATTGGGTATTGAAGGAGCGATTATTGGAACGCTGGAGGATGAAAAATCTATAAAATCACCAGTTTTGTCGAATGAAATTATCGATACGGTTGGTGCTGGAGATGCTTTTCTTTCGGTTACAGCTTTGCTGGCTAAAATAGGTGTTCCCGCTGAAGAAATTGTCTTTATTGGCAATGCTGTAGGGGCAATGGCCGTTAAAATTTTGGGTAATAAATCCTATATTGAGAAAGTACCTTTAATGAAATATCTGAAAACACTTTTAACCTGAAAATATGTTTAAGCAATACATTGATCATTTTAGTGAAGCAGTTAGCTTGGCAGAAGCAAGCAAAGAGAATTTTGTTTCTTGCGAAATAACGAGTGCATATAATCAGGCAACTGAATTGATTAAGAGTTGTAAAAATGTTGGAGGAACTGTATATTTAGTTGGAAATGGCGGGAGTAGCGGAATTATTTCTCACTCCTCAGTAGATTTTGTCAATGCGTGTAAAATTAAAGCTGTTCCGCTTACTGATAATAGCCAAATTACTTGTTTTGCCAACGATTATGGCTATGAGCAGGTATTTAGCAAGCCACTGGAAACATTGATTAGCGAAAAGGATGTTTTAATTGCTGTAAGCAGCTCGGGTTCTTCATTAAATATTGTGAATGCAGTGCAAGTAGCCTTGCAGAAAAATGCGGGTGTAATCACCTTCTCAGGGTTTTTAGCTGATAATCCACTCAGGAAATTAGGCCATTATAACTTTTGGTTAAACTCCAATGACTATGGAGTGGTTGAAATAGGACATGCATTGCTATTGCATTTGCTTACGGATATGCTGAAAGTGGATGTATAAATTTGTTGCATTCAATTATCCATCAATTCATAACAACCCTCTTCGGATATAGTCATCCTACATATTCAATTCTATTATATCAATTAAAATAACTAAATTAAACTTTTATTATTTATGATATAATGATCAAATAATGGATGCTTTCTCTTTGATATTCTATTCTTTTGCATTTTTTTTGGTAAAAGCAGATAGGTGTTTCACACGGTGTATAAGATAAATTTAATCTGAATGAAGATTATTACTGACATCTTGAAACTTAGGGACTTGAAAAAACACAAGGGAATTTTCATCCTTACGCTATTTCTTTTACAATTTTTTTCTTTTCACATACACGCTCAATCTTTTCAACGATTATTAGGAGGTTATAGTAATGATGTACCACAAGATATAATTCAATCTCACGATAGCAATTACATTGTTGTGGGTAATACCGAAAGCTATACGAATGGTGGCAGAGATATTTTAGTTTGTAAAGTGACTAAGCAGGGCTCATTAATATGGGCGAAAACCATTGGTGGAACACAACATGATGATGGAGTGTCTATTGTTAAATGCAGCGGTGGCTATCTTGTACTTGGCACCACATTAAGTTATGGCGCTGGAAATAAGGATGTTATAGTCAGTAAAATTAATGGTTCAGGGAGTATTCTCTGGACTAAAACATACGGTGGTAGTGGTGAAGAGAATATTCATCAGATAATTGCAACCCAAGACAATAATTTCTTAATTGCCGGGTATACTTATAGTTACGGGAAGGGAGGGCGAGATGTGATGCTGCTAAAAATAAGTCCAACAGGTTCCTTGTTATGGCTTAAGACCTACGGGACTACGAATAACGATTGGGCTCATATGGTGTCAGAATTGAGTTCTGGTAGTTTACTAATTGGTGGAACTTATTTTAATGGCACCCAACATGATATTATAATTTTAAAAGCGGCTAAGAATGGATCGTTAGTTTGGGCAAAAAAATATGGAGGAACAGCTGAAGAATTTGGTTATTCTGGAAATGTTATTACTGGAGACAGCTTTTTACTTACTGGACGCACAACGAGTTATGGAAGTGGTAATTCAGATGTGATAGCTCTTAAGACAGACTCATTTGGTATAGTTAAGTGGGCTAAAGCGTATGGCGGAAGTAGTTATGATGAAGCATCTTTCATTCAGGAAATCTCATCCAAACAGATTTATTTAGTTGGGAGAACGGAAAGCTATGGTTTAGGCCAATCTGATTTATTATTCTTGAAGCTTTCCAATAATGGTAATATTCAGTGGTCCAGAGAATTTGGTGGAAATAGTATCGAAAAGCATAGAACCAATAATGCTTTCGTTAACAGTGATAACAGCATGACTATTCCTTCTCATTCAAAAAGTTTTAATATTGGAAATGGAAACTCAGCAGATGAGGATATTTATCTTATTCGTACTGATGCTAACGGCCTCATTAATTGTAATTTTAGGACAATCAGCCTAGGAACAACAAGTTTAAGTTTGACTCCAGCATCCTATAGTTTGAGTGAATTATCACACAGTCCAAGCATCAATACCATCTATATTTCATCCACTTCACGAAGTATTGTATTCTTAGACATTGAACCTCATATCAATTTAGGAACAGATACATCCATGTGTTTAAATAAAACAATGCAACTTAATGCCTATTACCTAACAGCATCCTATTTATGGAATACGAATGCAACAACTCAAAGCATTACTATTAGTTCTCCCGGAACATATCATGTCAGGGCGCAAATTGCTGAATGCAAAGGTTATGATACCATCCTTATTTCGCCAAAGTATGGAATTAGTCCTGTGTTTTCTCCTGCTGATGTTGATACAGTGTGTCCGGGGAATTCAACTACCTTTACAATCACAAATACGAATTGTTATAACTCAGTAAACTGGTACAATAATTCAAGTTCCTATAGCCTTACTTGCACCGAATCAACACCTAATAACTACGGTGTTACGCTAATTGACACAACAAATTGTGAAGTGAAGGATACGGTCAAAGTGAAAATCCATCCTTTACCAGAAGCTAATATTTCCATCAACGATACCAGCCAGTGTCTTGCTTCCAACCTCTTTGTCTTTCAGGATAGCTCTGTAATCAGTTCAGGAAGTTTAAGTTACAGTTGGGACTATGCTATTGGTGATACAAGCGGAACGGATAGTTTTGGAGTTCACTTTTCAAGCCCTGACACTTTTGCCATTAAACTGAATGTTGAAAGTGCTTATGGTTGCAAGGATTCGACATTTAGACAAATAGTTATTATCGAGAAACCGGAAGTTTTACTTTCAAGCTATAGTAATACGCTATGTGAAGGTTTGAGTTTTTGTCTGACAGACTCTGTCTCTGGAACGACACCTTTTAGTTATCAATGGAAGAAAAATGGTCAAGTAATTAATGGAGCAACAAGCAATACATTTTGCCTGTCGCCTCTCATTGCTTCTGACTCTGGAATATATAAATATGTGGTAGAGAATTCCTGTGGCAATGACTCCAGCTCGAATATATATTTGAACATAGTTCAAAAACCAGAATTGTCATTGGTTAATGAAAATGATTTCAAATCCCACAAGCCCTATATCAAATGGCAAAAGTGTTATGGTGGTTCTGCTCATGATTATTGTTTTGGCTTAAACAGAACAACGGATAACTTTTTTCTGTTTACGGGTTTTACTTCCTCCAATGATTATGATGTCTCAGGAAATAACGGGATGAAAGACTATTGGGCAGTTAAAATTAATGACTTAGGGGATACATTGTGGCAAAAATGCTTTGGGGGATCTGGCAATGAAGAATCAAAAGATATCCTTGAATTATACGAAAATCATTATTTCGTTACTGGTTTTTCGGAATATGGTAGTATAAGTGGAAATCACGGTAGCCATGATGCATATAGCGTTTTGTTTGATGGAAACGGGACACTCAAATGGCAAAAATGTGTGGGTGGTTCTTCAACAGATCAGGCCAATTGTGCGGAAAAAATAAATGAATACTCCATCGTTATCGGTGGTGTCACTTATTCAAACAATGGGGATATATCCGGAAATCATGGCAGTAGTGATATGTGGGTTTTCAAACTCGATAAATCAGGCAGTTTAAAATGGTCGACTTGTATTGGAGGAAGTGTTGCTGAAGCTTGTTATGATATCATTGTAAAAGATAATTATATTTATGCTATTGGCTATACAAATTCTTCGAACGGTAATATAACAACAAGTTATGGGGGTATGGATATTCTGCTTTCGAAATTAGATACCAATGGAAACCTCGTTTGGGCTAAAACCTATGGGGGATCAGGCTATGACTGGGGTCAGGGAATATGCGTTACCCATGATGGATTGGCATTGGCAGGGCGTACAAGTTCAAATAATACCTTTATTAACAATGCAAAAGGAGCTTATGATTATTTTATTATAGAAATAGATACACAGGGAAATATACTTTGGAAAAATCGTTATGGAGGAAGTGGCAACGATGAGGGATGGTCAATAAAACAAACACAAGACAATGGTTTTGTTTTTTCGGGTGCGTCAGCATCATCTGATAAGGATGTTTCAACGAATTATGGGACTATTGATTACTGGGTTATTAAAACGAATAGCTTGGGAAAGCTGGAATGGGAAATAAACCTTGGAGGTACATCAAATGACCAATCGGATGAAATTGTTGAAACCAAGAAAAAAGAATATTTGGTTGTTGGACGTTCTATGTCAAACAATATAGATGTTAGCGGAAACCACGGTGGCAATGATGTTTGGATAGTGAAATTGGAAGAAACCTATGAGAAAGAACTTTGTGTAAACGACAGCTTGTTTATTAATGTGACTGCAGACATTCCGGGAAATGTCAATTACCAATGGTTTAAAAACGACAGCCTTATAATTGGTGCAAATAGTGATGTCTACAGCATTGCTCATGTAAATTTATGGGATAGCGGAATTTACCATTGTGTGGCCAGTAATATGTGCTCATCCGACACACTGGAGGATATTTTTATTTACGTTCATCCGACCCCTGTTGCAAGATTTAGTATAGACGATGCTGAACAATGCCTTCATGGAAATGTCTTTCAATTCACAAATAGCACTTCAATCAACCAAAACGACAGCATCTATTATTTGTGGAGCTTTGGAGATAATTCAACAGACAGCATTAAAAATACCAGTCATAGCTATTCCACTTATGACAGCCTGCAGGTAAAATTGCTGGCTTATACTGAATTTGGCTGTGCAGATTCAATAGAGAAGAATGTCATTATCCGCCCAAGTCCTGTGGCTGATTTTACGATTAATGATACCAACCAATGTTTACCCTCAAATCTTTTTGTGTTTGAAGACAGTTCCTTTATTGGCTCAGGAAGTTTAAGTTATGGCTGGGATTATGCCATTTGCGATACAAGCGGAACCGATAGTTTCGGTGTGCATTATTCAAGCCCAGACACCTTTACCATAAAACTGAATGTGGAAAGTGCCTATGGTTGTAAAGATTCCACTTTCAAACAAATAGTGATTGTTGAAAAACCAACGATTGTAGCCCAATCTCAAGGTGATACACTTTGTGAAGGGGAAAGCATTTGTTTCCATGTGACTTGCACCGGAACAAAGCCTTTTACTTTCCAATGGAAGAAGAATGGACAAAATATAAGTGGGGCAAGCGATAGTTTTTATTGTATTTCAAATTCTGAAGCTGCGAATTCTGGTGATTATTCCTGTGAAGTTCAAAATATCTGCGGAACCGATACATCCATAATAATAAATCTAAGTGTTTATCAAAGTCCAGCATTACATATTATTCCAACACAAAGTACAACTACTGAGAAACCAAAACTCATTTGGCAAAAATGCCTTGGCGGTACAAGTACAGATGCTGCATATTCTATGGTGGCTGTTGATGATGGTTACATTATTGCCAATACAGCTAATTCAACAAATGGGCAAGTAACTGGTAATCATGGGGGTACTGATATTTGGATAGTTAAGCTTGATACAGCAAGTAATATTGTATGGAAGAAATGTTTTGGAGGATTATATGATGATTGGGCTTGGTCCATAATAAAAGCAAGAAATGAAGAAGCTTATGTAATTGCTGGTTATTCAAGTTCCTCAAATGGTGACTTGACAAAAAACAATGGAGACAAGGACTTTTGGATATTTAAAATTGATTCTGTTGGGACCCTGATATGGCAGAAATCATATGGTGGAAGTGATAATGAGGAAGCAGAATCTGTTATTCAGACATTAGATGGGGGGTATTTAGTTGTAGGCTATTCTAATTCAGATGATTATGATGTAGCTAATAATAATGGATATTCCGATGTCTGGGTACTGAAATTATCTGCATCCGGAAATTTAGAATGGTCCAAAGTCATAGGAGACAACCGGAATAATATAGCTTATTCAGTTGTACAGGATAACGATTCATTTTTATATATTTCAATAGCCACTGAAATAATCTTTCCGAAAAACATATATCTTGATTTAATCAAAACAGATAAGCATGGAAATGTAATCTGGAAAAAAACAAATCCAAATAATCAGTTTTATAATTCCTGGATTTTTCCAATTTGTTTAACGGATAACAATAAAATTGCAATAGGTGGGATTAATTATTTGGCCCTTTTGGATACTTCCGGAACTTGGATTTGTAATAGTCCTTTTTTTAATGGTCAAGCACATAGCATTTTGATTGATCAGTTTAGGAATTACTATATAGCAGGAATTAATACAGGCACAGGTGTAGAAGGATATAAAGGGAATACTGATTCGTATATTGCTAAATTGGACAAGAATCTCAATTTAGTATGGGAACACTGTTATGGTGGAACTTATAATGATCCAGCTTTATGTCTTACAAAAGACAAGAATGGCAATATAATTTTTTCAGGAGAGACCGGATCAACAAATGGAGATGTTAGTAATAATAATGGAAATTATGATGGCTGGGTTGTTAAGCTCTCAGAAACTATTTATGCTGAAATTTGTGAACGCGACTCCCTTATTTTAAAAGTTTCTTCTTCAGGGACAGAACCTATCTACTATCAATGGTTTAAAAATGGAAATGCAATCAATGGAGCTACATCAACTGAATATATTATTCCTCAAACATCCTTAAGTGATAGTGGGTGGTATTTCTGTGTAGCCAACAATATGTGCGGTAAAGACACATTAAATCAAATTCAGGTCATTATCCATGCAACACCAACTGTTTCTTTTAGCATAAATGACAATGAGCAATGCCTCAATGAAAATTATTTCCAATTCACCAACAGCACTTCCATCAATCAAAACGACAGCATCTTTTATTTGTGGAGCTTTGGCGATAATTCGATAGATAGCGTTAAGAACACTAGTCATAGTTATTCTGCTTATGATAGCCTGCAAGTAAAACTATTGGCTTATACCGATTTTGGTTGTGCAGATTCTTTGGAGAAAGGCGTAATTGTTTGGCCATCTCCCATTCCTGCTTTCTCCTTTAACGATAGCGACCAATGCTTATCCAACAACCTTTTTGTTTTGAACAATTCCTCTACAATTGGCTATGGTTCACTGGCTTATCAGTGGCAATTTGGGGATAGCAGTTCGACTACGCTTAGTGCTCCAACTCATTCATATAATGCAGATGATACATTTACAGTTCAATTAATTGCGACTTCTAATAATAGTTGTAAGGATACTCTGACCAAAGAGGTCATTGTTTTCCCTATGCCGGATGCTGATTTTTCTGTCAATGACATGGATCAATGCTTAAGCGACAACAGTTTTTATTTTACTGATTTGTCTTCAATTTCTTCAGGTTCCATAAATTATATCTGGTATTTCGGAGATAATGATACGTCAAACAGTCAAAATGCAACACATTCTTATTTGAACTTTGATACATTTACCGTCAAACTCATGGTGGTTTCTGGTCACAATTGTTGGGATTCTGCCAATACAGATGTCATTGCTTATCCAAACCCAATTGCAGGCTTTGATGTAAACGACAGTTCCCAATGCTTCTACAACAATGTATTCAACTTTACAAACAGCAGCACAATTGCCTATGGTAGTTTAGCCTATCAATGGCAGTTTGGAGATAGCACTTCGACTACGCTCAGTGCTCCAACTCATTACTATAATTCAGACGATACATTCACCGTAGAATTGAAAGTGACTTCAGACAAAGGTTGTTTGGATTCGGCTTATAAAAAGACCTACATACATCCCATGCCTCAGGCAGTTTTTTCCATCAATGATTCTGCTCAGTGTTTAATCAATAACCAGTTCAGCTTCAACAACTCATCCTCCATTAATTCTGGAACAGTGAGTTACAATTGGGATTTTGGTGATTATTCAGGAGTTTCATCTGCGACCAGTCCATCTTATTCCTATACTTTTTTTGATACATTCCTTGTCAAATTGCTCGTGACTTCTGCTATGGACTGCAAAGATTCAGCTTATAAAACAACGATTGTATTTCCAATGCCTGATGCAGATTTCTTCCTAAACGATTCAGCACAATGTTTCAACAACAATGTATTTTCCTTTAGCAATAGTTCATCAATTCCGCATGGCAGCCTAAGCTATGTTTGGGATTTTGGGGACAACACTTCGACTACGCTTAGTTCAACTAGTCATTCTTATAGTTCAGATGATACCTTCACAGTCAGCTTGCTGGCTACTTCTGATCAGAATTGTATGGATTCAGCGTTTAAAACAACTTATGTTTTCCCGAATCCGCAAATATCTTTCTCCATCAACGACAGTGACCAATGCTTTTTCGACCACGATTATGTTTTTACAAATAGCTCCACAATTGCATCCGGGACACAAAGTTATCAATGGAGTTTTGGTGACGGAGACAGTGCATTTACTCAAAATGCCCAACACTGCTATGATAATCCAGATACTTTCACAGTAAACCTGATTGCCACATCCAATTTGGATTGTTCAGATTCACTGGATAAAAACATTATCGTTTTCCCCATGCCTGTTTCAGCTTTTGCCATTGATGACAGCAGCCAATGCCTGGAAGGAAACCAGTTTGCCTTCACAAATAATTCTAACATTCCTTCAGGAAACCTGACTTATCGATGGGACTTTGGGGATAATGATACATCCCATCTGGAAAATCCGCAACATAGCTATTCCATTTTCGATACCATCACAGTCATCCTGATTACCACATCAGGGGAGGTGTGTTCAGATACAACAAGCCGCTTATTGGTTGTTCATCCGATGCCAATTGCCGATTATTTTATTTGGGATACCTCACAGTGTTTCGAACGAAATGCTTTTGGTTTTACCAATACATCCAGCATTCCCTATGGCACGATGACTTATTACTGGCGATTTGGGGATGGAGGGATAGCTTCTTTAAAAGATCCCGTTCATTCATATATGTATCCTGACACATTTGATGTTCACCTTTTGGCAACATCAGGAAATGGTTGTACTGATTCCACTTTTGGTTTTATTTACATTCATGTGCATCCTGAACCCCTTGCTGCTTTCAGTATCAACGACTCTACCCAATGTTTGAGTAACAATTTATTTGAGTTTACAAACAGTTCAACCATAAGTTCAGGGAGTGTTGATTACATCTGGTATTTTGGAGATACTGATTCTTCGAATCAAACTCATGTAAACCATACGTATCTGAACTACGACACACTGAATGTTATTTTATTGAATATTTCTGATTGGGGCTGCAAGGATTCCACCTTTAAAAAAGTAATCATCTTTCCATTACCGGAACCTGATTTTGTAATTGATTCCAATTCCCTTTGTCTGGAAAACAACCTGTTCGAGTTCACAGATACATCTAGCATTCCATATGGATTTTATTCACCCTATTGGGATTTTGGAGATTCAACTTATTCTTTTGTGAATAATCCTTCACACATCTATAGTAATCCTGATACTTTTGAAGTCAAGTTAATCCTGACTTCCAATCAATCTTGTCTGGATTCAATTTCATATCCTGTTTATGTTCATCCCATGCCAAATGCGGATTTCATTATTGATGATAATGATCAATGTTTGTATGCCAATAATTTTAGTTTCACCAATCTGTCAAACATCTTATCAGGTAGTTTTTCTTCCTTCTGGGATTATGGAGATGGCGATCAATCATCACTTGAACATGCTAATCACAGCTATTTAAATTGGGACACTTTAACGGTTGAGTTAAAAATAAACTCTGCCATGAATTGTCGCGATTCAGTGAGCAATCAAGTGGTGGTGAGGCCTATGCCAGTGGCTGAGTTTTATGTCAACGATTCATCTCAATGTTTATTTGCCAATTCATTTGCCTTTTTCAATACTTCAACTGTTCCTTATGGCAGCATGAGTTATCTGTGGGATTTCAGGGACAGTCATATAGATACAGCTCAAAGTCCAACACATGCTTTCGCTAATCACGACACTCTTTCGGTCAAGCTATTAGCAACAACACAATTCGGATGTAAAGATTCAATTGAACAAGAGATGTATGTGAGGCCTATGCCTGAGAGTGATTTCTCAGTTAATGATAGCAGTCAGTGTTTGTTTGGCAATGATTTCATTTTCACCAATCAATCAAGTATTTATTATGGATCATTAAGCTATTTATGGGACTTTCAGGATGGTATTACATCAATTCAAATCAGTCCTGATCATGTCTATAAAAATTACGATACATTTTCAGTGAAGCTCCTGCTCACTTCGAATTTCAATTGTAAAGATTCTATATCTAAATTGATGATTGTTAATCCAATGCCTGTGGCAGATTTTTCAGTTGATGATAGTAGTCAATGTCTCAGGAGTAATAACTTCAACTTTACGAATTTGTCTGTCATTCCTTATGGACAATTGAGCTACCTCTGGAATTTCCGTGACTCAACTTTTTCTTTTGCAAAAGACACCAATCATATGTATCAGGATTATGATAATTATCTAGTGAAGTTGATAATTGAATCTGCTCTTGCCTGCAAGGATTCCACAGAAAAAACGTTGTATGTGAGACCTATGCCGCTTACTGATTTTGCAATCAATGACAGCACCCAATGTCTGACTGATAATCAATTTGTTTTTACAAATAAAAGTTTAATTGGCTATGGTTCATTGACATATAATTGGTTATTTGAGAATGGAGCTTTTTCAACACTGGCAAATCCTGATTATTCTTATCAAATGGATAGTTCCTATTCAATTCGGTTGATTTCTAAATCCAATTACAATTGTTTGGATACATTAAGCAAAAAAATTGTTGTTCATCCCATGCCAGAGGCTGACTTCAGTTTCTCCTACGCCTGCATAGCCGACAGCATTATTTTTACAGATCTGTCGACAGTAAAAAATCCCGATACAGTTGTTGCCTGGAGTTGGGACTTCAAAGATGGTGGCTCATCCATTTTGCAACATCCACTTCATACCTATTATGCATCAGGAACTTATTTGACTCAGTTGATTGTTGAAACAGATAAAGGTTGTTTTGATAGCACAACAGAAAAGATTGTTATTTATCCTGATCCGGATGCTCCGCTTATTGACCGTGCAACAGTAGAAGAAGATGAATATGTTAAGATCGAATGGTTACCAGCTACTCAAGGCCGCCCCGAAACCTATGTGATGGAGAAGTCACCAGATAATTTTAATTTCAGTCATCTGAAGGACTTTCTACCCGATGAAGTAGAATACAACGACCTAGCAGTTAGTGTAGATGATTTGTCCTATACCTATCGACTGTATATTATTGATAGTTGCCAGCATTTGAGTCCTCTCAGTAATATTGGGAAATCAATATTGTTGAAAGTGGATACCACCGATCAGTTCCCTGTTTTGTTTTGGTCAGCCTATGAATATTGGTCACAAGGCGTGCAGGAATATCAAGTCATGCTAAGTGAGAGTGTGTCTGGAACATATACCTATTTGAATAGTGTTATCGATAGTCCTCTCTCATACACAGAACAGGAAACAAATAGGAATCAGAGCAAGTATTGCTATTCCATCATAGCACAAAGAAATCTTGATAATCAGGTTTCTGTTTCCAATGAAGTTTGTATTCCAACTCCTTTCAGGTTGTTTGTACCCAATTCATTTACGCCAAATGGAGATGGTTTAAATGATTACTTTGAGGTCAAAGGAATTTTTATTACTGATTTTTATATAGTGATCTATAATCGGTGGGGAGAAAAAATGTTCGAGTCGGATAATATAGAGAATCAATGGGATGGGAGGTTTAAAGAGAAAGCCTGTCAGCTAGGCGATTATTATTATCATATTAGCGCAAGGGGTACACAAACTCAAAAGAAATTCATAAAAGGAACAATTACTTTGTTGCGTTAACTTGATTCATTAAATGAATTAATTACTTAATTTTGAGTTAGTTCTCTTACTTTAATCTATTAATTACTCTTACTATGAAAAAGTTTTGGATCGTCTTAATTCTAGGTTTATTCTTTTGTTCATGCACTTTTGCGCAGCATATTTTCCAGAAACATTATGGTACACAAATAGGAAGTGATTATGTTAGGAAAATCATTCCGACAAGTGATGGGGGCTATGCAAGCACGGGTTATACCACAAGCTTTGGTAAAGGCGATAAGGATATGTATTTGGCTAAATTCAGCTTTGAAGGAAATATGATGTGGTCTATGACATATGGAGCAGAAGGACACGATGAAGGAATTTCCTTGATAGAAAATTCCGATGGTGGTTATTTAATTGTAGGGTATACCTGGACCAATACGTTCGGTGAAAACGATATTTATGTTGTTAAAACCAATGCAAACGGGCAAATGATGTGGAACAAAACTTTTGGCGGATCCTTAAAAGAACTGGCTTGGGATGTTGTTGAGTTAAGTAATCAGAAGTATCTTTTATTGTGTCAAACACAGTCTTATTCTCATGGTTTAATGGATATCTGTTTAATGAAGATTACATCCACTGGTGGTTTTGAATGGGCAAAATCCTATGGAGGAGTACAAAACGAATGGTGCTATAATATGCGTAAAACAAATGATGGGAAATACCTATTGGCAGGTGCTACTTTTACGTATGGATCGGGTAAGCACGATATGTTGCTCATGAAAGTTGATGAAAATGGAATCATTGATTTCTGTACTATTGTTGGAGGAGCCTCTGAAGATTATGCTTATTGTGCTAATCAGGATGGTTTAGGAAACTATTTAATAGGTGGTAAAACAAGTTCTCCCGCTAACAATCAGGAAAATATATTTGTTAAACTGGACAATAATGCGAATTTGGTCTGGCAAAAATATTTTGGTGGAAATGGTGAAGAAGTAATTATGAATATACTTACTACGGTAGAAAATGGTTATTTCGTAAATGGATGGACATACTCCTATTCGGCAGGAGAACGAGATGTTTTCCTGTCCAATTTCAGCACCGATGGAAAACTAAACTGGCTGAAAGCCTATGGTGGTGGTGAGGATGAGGTAGTTCCAACAAAATCGTCATTTATTGTCAATGAGAAAATAGTAATTGGAGCAAATACCAAATCATTTAGCTCCTCTACATTCAGAGCAACAGAATGGGATGGCTATTTGATTAAAGCAGATTATTCGGGTAATTCTGGTTGTTACGAAAGTGATTATTACCCTAGCGAGTCAAACGCAAATTTGTCAATTAGTGATATTACTACTACAATAGGAGTTATGTCAGCAAGTTTTAAAACATCCATTCTTGGAGATGATTTGGAGGCAGGTTTGGAATCATATTCACTGTGTTTTACAGGTATTTCTGAAAATGAAAAAACAGAGAATAGGATTGTATTGAACAATCCTTTTACTAATTTCTTGAAAATTCAGTTGGACGAATCTTTTGATAATAGTGCGACAATAATCATTCGCGATATATTAGGCAAAGAAGTTTTTGTGAAGAATTATTCATCATCAATAAACTCATTCCATATTCAAACTGAAACATGGGAAAATGGAGTTTACATTGTGGAATTGCATACAGACCAGCTTGTAAACAGCATTAAAGTATTGAAGCAATAAAACGAATGCCTATTTCGACTCAGTCGAAAACTTTTGATAAGCTTTTTCTAATTTCTGATCAAAATTTCCTTTTGCGTTTGCAGGACCATTGTATTTTGTAGCAAATTCTTTCCAGTTCTTTTCTTGTATATCCTCAACTAGTTTACGCGATACCAGGTATTGACAAAATGCTTCCAATTGTTCTTTTTCAGTTTTATAAACATTGTAAACCAACTCACTAATGCTATTGAATCCGCATTTCTTAAAATCTTGACCTGAAATCTGAAACATACCCCAATTGGTTGACAGATAAGCCGATTCTTTTTCAATAGATTTTGCTACTTCCAAACGCTCGTATTCTTTTTCATTTTGTCTGATATATTTTCTTGACCATCGCTCATAAACAATGTTTGGATGTTTCTCGACTAAGCTTTTTGGATCAATATCTCTTTTAATCAGTTCTTTCCAGAATTTTTGTCCGTGAAAAGCAATACTTGGTTTACCGTCAGCATAAAAACCTTTGGCCTTTGCTTCAACTTCAATAACTGATTTTAATGCAGCAATATCAATTTTATATTTGTTCGCTGCATCAATAATCTCATTGTCAGTAAGTTCTTTGCCTTTTTTAATTGTCTTTTCGGTTATCTTTTGCTCAATTTTTTGTTGTTCAATTTTTTGCTGCTCAATTCTTTGCTGATCCTTTTTTTGTAATTCTTTCTTATGTTGCTCTTCTACAGGTTTGTTTTTTTCGGTTACCTTTTTAAGCTTGTCTTTAAATTGCTGTAATTTTGGAGTTGAGCTGGTATCATCAGCAACTGTTTTTGCCTGTACAGTTTGGTGAATAGGTTTACTTTGGGTTGATTTAGCCGAATATTGTGGGCTCCGCTTCATATTAGCAACTAAATTGTGTATTTTTTTTCTATTTTCTTCCCTGTCAGTTTTGTGTTCAGGAGTAAGTGAAGGTTTTCCAGGAACTTCTTCCACAAATAAAGTTTGGGTTGGGAAGGCCCATCTGATGTCTAACTCCTCAGCCAGCTTCATAACAAGTAAAAGCAATTCGTGGCGATATCTTAATTCCAATTGCCAATTATCAGCTACGAAAAATACATAAAGCATAACGTTGAGGGAGTGGCTTCCAAGGTTGTTTAGTTGAACAATATAATAATCTTTACGAGTATGCGGATGTGCTTTTATGATAGCTCGAATTCCTTCAACAAAGCTTTCTACTTTTACAGGAGGCGTATCATACGTTATTGCTAATTGTGTACTTAATCTTCTATAAGTTCTTAATCCCATATTGTCAATGGAAAAGTCAGCTAGTTTACCATTTGGAATGGTAATCAATGAATTTTGGAATGTACGAATCCGGGTTGAACGAAAACCAACTTCTTCAACTGTGCCATCAACGCCATCGCTCACAATCCAATCTCCAATTTGAAAGGGTTTGTCAAGGAATATCATCAACGATCCGAAGAGGTTTTTGATGGTATCTTGTGCTGCCAATGCAAAAGCAATACCTCCAATTGAGATACCTGCTAACAAAGCCATGATATTGAAATCAAGGTTTTGCAGAACAAATAAAACACCAATGATCACCACAAAAACTTTCATCGATTTGGTTACTAAAGGAACCAATTGGTCATCCATTGTACTTTCTGATTTCAAAGCAGCTTTAAACAAATAGGCACCTAAAACATCAACTAATCGATACAACATAATGATGATAAATAGGGAAATAAATACCGTATCAATAATGATTAAGGTGTTGTTAGCTTTTGCTCCAAACTGCAGAACAGGGATGAAAATAAGAAGCAATAAACTTATTAATAAACCACTTAATGGTTTAGTTAGAGGCTTGATAAATGTTTTTGCCAAATTTGGGCTTATAAAAACCTGAACTATTCGATAAATAAAAAAACCGAATATCCATCTGAATAAGAAGTATAAGATGGCTAAAAAGACAATAATGATTAGAATCCCAATCCATTGCCAGATTTGTATACCCAGAAATTTATCTGATCCTGCTTTAGGAAGCAGAGTTAAGAATTTATCGGTTCCAAAACGGAAAATACTTTTATGAATACTGGGGATTGCTTCTATTGTTTCTGCAGAATACAGCCACTTCCCGTTTGCTTTTTCGAGATATACTTCAGGTAGTTCGGAAAAAGGTGTGTAAACGGACTTAGTGGCAATGCTATCACCATAGTTAGGATTAGTAGGTAATTTGCCATATTTAACCAATAAGCCCTTGCTATCAAAAATCTGTTTCAGTTTTATGGCCAGATTACGTGCCTCTTTAATTTCCCCATTGAAATTTAATGTAGATGCTGCTCTATCTAAATTGAAATGTGCATCATTGAGACTTTCGATGTGCGTATAGATTGTATTATGAGGACTTTTTAAATTAAAATACTGTTTGTTGGCGTATGATTCGAACAGAAACAGACTAATTATTAGTGTTATTATAATGGCTTTAATCTTCATGTGAAGTTGTTTTATATGGAATTATTATATTTTTAAAAAATGTGAGCCTCTCACCAGAGTTGAACTGGCGACCTACTAATTACGAATCAGTTGCTCTACCACTGAGCTAGAGAGGCAATGCTGTAATTCGGTGCAAATTTACGAATATTAAATTCTTTGAGGTTTTAATTAAATGAGGGTTTAATATATTCTTAATCTACAATTGTGAATGAGGGTTTAAAAATGCTTTTGTGTCCACTCACTTCGTCTTTTACTCTCAATTTGAAAGTATATTGTCCGGTTTCATTTAGTTCACTGGCTTGCCAAACTGCGTATAAAAAGGGAATAGTATCCTTACTTTCTGTGAAATCTTCATCGCCCAAATAGTTTTCTTTTTCGAAAACACTTTTCTTTTTACCATATAGAATTTCAACATCCATATTCAATTTGACAAGGGAGTCTGAATCAGCTTCAAAAGGTCCGACATTCAGTAGATACACAATAATCGTCTGGCTCTTCTGAAAAACTGCATCAGATTGTTTCACTTGATATCCATATTCATCAATGTAATAGAAAAGATAGCCTTCTGCATCTAAATTATTATTGATGTTGCATGAATACTGCGTGAAAATGAGGCTGAAAATAATCAGAAAAAAGCCTATTCTTTTCGTTGAAAAAACAAAGCTCATGTTAATTGATATTAATCCTTTCTTTGATAACAGACGTGCTTTTACTATCTGTAATTTTAGAAATCAGTTCTCCAATAAATCCTGCAAGGAATAACACAACTCCAATCATCAACATCAGGAGTGCAATAAAAAAAAGTGGTTTCTCAATAATGTCGCGACCTTCATAGGAGTCTACAAAACGAGCATAAAACTTTTCACTAATAAGCCAAACAGTAATGATAAAACCAGCTAAAAATGAGAGTATTCCCAGACTCCCAAAAAAATGCATGGGCCGTTTGCTGAATTTTGAGACAAACATAATGGAAAGTAAATCGAGAGGACCTCTTATGAATCGTTCTAAGCCAAACTTTGTTTCGCCATATTTTCTGGCCTGATGTAAAACAACTTTTTCTCCGATTTTCGAAAAGCCTTGCCATTTAGCTAATACAGGAATATAGCGATGCATTTCACCATACACATTGATGCTCTTTACGACCTCCGATTTATACGCTTTTAATCCGCAATTAAAATCATGGAGTTTAATGCCTGTTAACCTTCGGGTTGCCCAATTATAAAGCTTTGTGGGTATGGTTTTACTAATCGGATCAAAACGTTTTTTCTTCCAGCCAGAAACAATATCATAGCCATCAGTTTTGATCATCTTGAATAACTCGGGTATTTCTTCTGGACTATCTTGTAAATCAGAATCCATGGTTATCACCACATCACCTTTTGATAATCTGAATCCTTCGTTTAAAGCAGCCGACTTACCATAATTCCTTCTGAAGCTAAGACCTTTGATGGCAGCGTTATTTTTTGACAGTGTTTTGATAATTGACAAAGACTGATCGGTGCTTCCATCGTCAATAAATATAACTTCATAGCTGAACTTGTGCTCAGTCATGACCCTTTCAATCCATTCAGTAAGTTCTGTTAAGGATTCTTCTTCATTTAATAGTGGGATAACAAGACTAATATCCATATGCAACTTAATTTAAGGGAACTTCGTTGATGTCTTTTTTAATAGCAGCAGCAATTATTAAGGAGATAATACTATAGAACAAAATTGTAAAACCAAAAGATTTAACTGCTTTAGGACCGGTATAGGTGAAATCCTTTGAATCGAGCATTTCAATCATCTCATCCTTTTTAGTGTCCTCCATTGGAGATTTATCGAGCTGTTTTTCCATCCGCTCAATAGCTGTAATTTTTACTTTTTCAGGATATTCAGAATCAATAACTGTATAAAGTAAAATGTTAAAAACTGAAGAAAGTAATGCAACAATAATGAAAGCTGAAATTGCTGTAGTAAAAGCTTCTGTAAAAGTTATTATTCCTTCTAATTGTTTTCTAAATTCCTTTACAGCAACAATAACAAGGAAAATAATTAAGACAAAGATAAGGATGTTAGCAACTGAACTAATCCACCATTGGCTTTTGAATGCCAAACCCAACGTATAGAATATAGTTCCTGAGAGTACAGAAATTAATCCACACATCAATCCATATTTTGCTGCGATTTTTATCATGTTTTTATTTTAATAGTTTAGGTGATGTTCCACTTATATTAGGGCTTGGTCAAAATTAGTTAATTTTAAATGAAGAATAAAAGTTTAAGAACTATTATCTGAATAATCGAATAATGAGAATTTCACAAAGAAGGAAAAACAAAGTTAAAAGGATTAGAATTTTCCAAAATACCTTTTGATTATTGATCTCCGCTATACGTGAACTAATCTTTTCAACTGAAGTATTTACATATTCAATTCGATTATCTTTTGCGAATTCACTAAGTTCATCTTGGGAATAGACCTTTGTTACAGACTCAATTCTGTTGGTATTTATGGCCACTTTTGCAGAATTATTTGATGTAGTATCATCTGCCAATAGGGTGTAAAAGCCTGTGGATGAAAATTCATCTGTTAAGTAAAAATACAAACGACCATTTATTAGTTTGTAACTTGGAATGAAGTCTTTATTTCCTCGTCTGAATTTGATTGACTTCATGTCCATTTTACTGTCTGGGATAGTAAAAGATCGATCTTTACCTATTTGGTAGGAAATTGTATTGGATGCATTCTGATACAATGCTGAGGAATAAATTATGGGTAAAAACAACCATTGATTATAAAAATTACTCCATTCAGGATGAGTAGGGGAGCTTAGCACAAACACATATCCATTTCCTACTTGACTTAGTGTTAAAAAAGGATCTCCATTTTTTAAAGTCAATAAGTTTTTTTCAGCATAATACCTGTCTTTACTTCGGGAATAATATTTTTGAACAAGAGGGAGGTCAATGTTCTTTTCAATTCCTTCAAAAACATTTTTCAAGAAATCGTGGCTATAGTCAATCTTATCAATTTTTTGTTTGTTCGCAACGATTTTTTCAAAAGGGCTAATCAATAAATCATTAAATAATTGCTTGTATTCCTCAGTATTGAACAATTTATTTGATGAAGGAATAATAAACACATTTCCTCCATTGATTAAATAATCTGTTAAATCAGCTCTTAATTCATCCGGAATGTCTGCTAATTCGTTAAGAATAATTAAGTCTTTATTCGTACTATTTTCATGGGAATAGTTTGATGAGCTTATATTTTCTGTTTTGAAAAATGGATCAGTCTTAAAAACAGAATTCATTACAGGATTTTCGTTATTTGATACGAGCAATATGTTGCTCTGGCTTTTGATGAAAAAGCTGATAAAGTATGTGTCATCAAAAGTTAGCGGATAATCGTCAATGCTAAGAGTGCCCGTATTCCAACCAGCTTGATACAGCTTAAATTCAATTGAAAACACATCACTTGATTGGGCAGGAAGACTACAATTAGTTACTATTTCTTTTCCATTCAAATTAAGTCGTAAGGTATTTTGATCCATTTTCTCATCAGACGAATTAATTATTCGAACCTGTAAAGATGCCTGGTGATTTAAACTTAAAATTGGGCTGGCGAACCAAACAGAATCAATGTATATATTGTTGATACTTAGTGCTTCTTCCTGTACAAGATAATAGTTTGAACTACTATCAAAGTTGATTTTTGCGAGATTTGATGTGCTTTTTTGGAAGTCTGAAATCAAATAAACTATATGAGAACCAATATTATCAGATGTGGCTTCGATTTTATCTGTTATGGTTTCCAACTGAACAGATCGGGAATTCAGCTGCATTTCTTCTAAAATAGATATTGCTCTTTCCTGATTATAGTATTTTTCTTCTTTTGGTGATAAATCATTAGTCAGGAGTTGAAACTCATCATTTACTTGAAAATTATGAACAATGTCGATTGCCGTATTTCTGGCCTGTTCAAAAAGCGTATTTGATTTTCCAGTATTTTCCATACTGGGTGAATTATCAATATAAATGCTAATTGATTTTTTACCGCTTCCCAGCGTTTGGATATTGTTTTTAAAATAGGGTTGTGCGAAAGCAAAAACTAAAAATGTGATAGCTAATAATCGGCAAATAAGTATTAGGATATGCTTGATTTTTGTTTTTGTCTGTTTTTCATTTTTCAGTGATTGAATGAATTTAATATTGCTAAAAAAGATGGTTTTAAATCTGCGGAAATGAAAGAGATGAATAATAATAGGTATACTTAACAAGCTTAGTGCCCAGAGAAATTGAGGGTAGAGAAAATTCATGTTTATCTTTCAGCAAATTTCAGACAAAAAAAAAGCTCCCTGAATTCAGGAAGCTTTTTTTTACTATTTAATATCATTATTTCTGTACACGTACATCAATTGTAATTGCACCGGTATTATCATAAGAACTAATATCCTTTACTCTGAAAATACCATATTTATTTTTTGATGTTTTGAAAACTACATGTGAAGATTGTGTTCCACCAGTACCATCAAATAAGAAATTTGCCAATGCTTCAACAGGTTGGGCAGCAGTAGCATATATCTGTGCGATACGAGTTGAAGTTAAAACATCCCATTCTGTAGTTGGCATAGAAGCAACTTTTCTGAATCTTGTTGCATTTCTAGTACTCCAGTCCTGAACTAAAAGAGATGAAATTTTACCAGCGGCATTACCAAAAACATTGTCATTATCTGGTGAAGCAATTGTTGCTGTGTTGGAAGTACCATAGAAATAAATTAAATCGATGGTTGATTGTCCACTTGTTTGTGCATCAGCAACTTTGAAAATTGTTTTAGTTGATGTAGCATAAAAACTTCCAATATCAGGATTGTTTTGTGCTCCAAGAATGATGCCTTCAACAGTACTTAAACCAGATAAATCTTTCACGGTTAAAACAAACGCTTTAGTTCCGATTAAGCCATCTTTATCTTCAGCAGAAACACTAACAGTAATCACATCGTCCTCATTTACAGTAGCAGGAACAGTGTAATCGTAATTGATAACTTTATACTGAGCATCAACAGGATCTACATTCCAAGATATAGATGTATCGCCACCAGCACTGTAGTTAACCTCAAATTTGACAATTTTTAAGTCAGCTTTTGAATCAGCATTTGCATTTGCTTCAATATGGAATGTGATAACTTCTCCTTTAGCCACGTCAAATGCTAAACTTTGCGGAGGGTTAACAGACAAGGTTGGTAATTTTGCTTTAGGATCGTCTGGAATAATTGGCTCACCGCATGACCAAATTCCTAAAGCAATCATTGCCAATATCCCAAAAGATAATATCAATTTAGCATTCTTCATAGTTGTAATTATTTCTTTATTTACCAATTATTATCTAATAGCATTTTCGAATTCAGGTTTTACCCAGTAATTTCTGAATTCCAAATCTTCCTTTGCTCTTTGTCTGATGCTACCATCTAATTTGATTGCACGTGTTAAGCTTGTTGTAAGCAAATCAACATCTTTTGATCTTGCTCCAACAATTGCTCTCAGATAAAAATCTTCTGCAGATTTGTCGTCTATTTTATCCAATACGTTTTTAGCTCCGGTTAAATCTTTCTTCAAGGTATAAGCTAAAGCTCTGTTGTAGTCATATCTGTCTCCTTCAAAAGATTGGATAGCTAATTCATAATCGGCTGTTTTGATGTACAAAATTCCTTTGTTATTTCTAACATCAGCACCTGCAGCAGCAGCTTTCTCATAAATATATAAAGCGGTATCATACTCACCTTTAATTCTATAGCAAATACCAGCATTTTGAAGAACTTCTTTTGTATTTGGATGTTTCTTATTCAATTTGGTTAAAATATCAAGGGCATCATCATATTGTCCCTTAAGAATATGAACACCAGCTAAGTTGTTTAAACCAACATACTCATCAGGATATTTCTCATTATAATAAGTATATAATTTAGCTTGATCATCTAAACTCTTGGTATTATATGCTAAATAAAGAACTTCTTGTTTGTTATAAAATTCATCCAATTTGTTCTCTTTGTACAATGCATTCAGAACGCTCAGCTCACGAATGATTGTTTTAGCTGTCATTGCAATTTCTGTTTTCCTCAACTTAGGAAGAATGGTTTTTGCAAGAACTTCCCACTGACCAAGTTTTCTGATGTTTGCTTCTTTCTCATCCAATGGAAGATCGGAGGCAATAATTTTAAGAATATCTTCTTTAATGCTCAGATCACTTTTTGAAATAAGTTGTTTTAAACCTTCCCAATCTTCGTAAGTCTGGTCTCTTTTGTAAAAGCCAGAATCATAAACTTGCTCAAATCCAATAGCTTTCAGTCGCTTGACCATATAAGCATAAGAAACTGACTTTCTGCTTTTTGCTAGAAATTCGTTTCTATCAAATGCTCCGTCAGGAGAAGCTTGTGAGTGCATAGTAACACCTTCTATTTGGTATCCTTCTTTGATAACTAAATCGAATACTGGATCAAGTACGAAGGGTAGTTTAAAGTCTTTACTTTCAGTTTGACCTTTTTTAATGATATATTTATCGTTTTCATAATAAATAACACCATTCGCAACAATTCTGGTTGGAGTGAAGCTTCCAGCTATGCCAATAGTTTCAGTTGGCTGAACTGTTTGGGATGTAGCTATCACACCTTCAGAGATCATATATTTTTTTACATCACAGATACAGTTGTCAAGTTCATCATAATCTGAATCAATCTTGTAAGATCCAACTAAGTAAATAGTAGAATTCTTCATGCCTGGCTCATACCTTAATTTTTCACGATAAGGCACTGTTGCTCCAGCTTTAAAGGGTACTACATTCGAAGATGGAATTTTATTCGATTGCAAATCAACCTTTTCGCCAGCAAGCAATAAAGGTGTCATAAAAATACTGTCTGTTTTGTAGGACAAGAAAGGATCAAGTTTCATAATTGCTTTCTTGTGGAAATAATTTTCAGGAATATAGGTGTCGAAATAAACGTTGATGCTATCGGCATGTACTTCAAGAACATCGTCAACAACTTTAATCTTTACCTTGTCGAGATCTTTCTGCATTTTTTTCAATGGATTACATCCATAAAACGAAACAAATAAGATACTCATCCCAATAAAAAATAACTGCTTCCTGTAATTAGCAAGGTTTTTCATATTCAACGGTTTTAGGTTATTTTTGTGATGAATTTTAAACGTATTCATACGCATTTGCAAAACTAAGAAATTTTGAGATACAAACAATTAATTATCTTATTTTTTTAGAAGAAATTTAATTAACCAAAAACGGCAAAACCATGATGTGCGATTGTTTAACACGGATTATACCAATTTGGGCATTTGTAAAACTGTCTATTTCTTGTTATACTTGCGTTTAAAACTTAAATATTTAGAGGATAAATATACAAAAATTAAGAAAAAAAACATTTAAACTAAATAAATAATGAGTAATCCAATTGTTGACCTTAAAAATGCACATATCTTTCAACAAGATACCCTGATATTACATGATATTAATTTATCGCTTTTACCACACGAATTTGTCTATCTGATTGGTAAAACCGGAAGTGGTAAAAGTACACTGATGCGAGCTCTATATGGAGATTTGTTTTTGTCGAAAGGAGAAGGTACAGTAGCAGGTTTCGATCTTAATAAATTAAAAAAGAAAGATGTACCTTTTTTAAGACGAAAACTGGGTATTGTTTTTCAGGACTTCCAGTTATTAATGGATAGAAGTGTTTTTGATAATTTAAAGTTTGTTTTAAAAGCCACTGGCTGGAAATCAGATGATTTGATTGCCAAGAGAATCAAAGAGGTATTGAGACAAGTGGGTTTAAATACAAAAGATTTTAAAATGCCTTTTGAACTATCAGGGGGAGAGCAGCAGCGTGTGGCCATTGCTCGTGCACTATTGAATGATCCTAAAATTATTTTGGCGGATGAACCTACAGGAAATCTGGATCCTGATACATCAAATGAAATATTGGCTTTATTATTTGATATAGTTAAAAGTGGATCAACTGTATTTATGGCTACCCACAATTATAAATTAATGGAGCGCTTTCCATCTAAAATATTAAAACTTGAAGATGGGCAGATACAGGAAACAACAATCACCTAAATTTTATCAATAAGCTTATCGATATTGTGATTGTTTGAAAACAAAGTTTGCAAATGCTGCTGTCTTGTTTCTTGCTGACTAATCGTGAAATCCAGATTAAAATAATCATGAATCTGTGCAACAAATTCACTATCATCAGAGGCAATAATACATAAATGATCCAGACCAGTATCTTTAACCATCTTGCTGTTAACCAAGCAATATCTTCCTAAATATAAGGCATTTAGCAGTTTTAGTTTTATACCTGTATCTTGAAAGGTAGGAAGTATGTTTATCTGGGCATTTTTAATAAGGTCATAAATCTCATCCAATTCAGGATTGATCAATTTTATATGTGACTGATCTTTTACTAAATCAATGAGCTTTCTGGATGGATTTGAACCTGCAATTATACAAGGATATTCGATTTTGTCAAATACATTTTCAATCAAATAAATGGCTGCCTCATTATTTTCTCCCACTCCTAAATTACCGTGATACAATATATATTCTCCCTTGCCTATAGTAGAGCTTAGTTTTTCGTTGGGATGAAAAACAGGTAGATAAAAACTGTTTTGATGTTTTAGGTTCAGAATAATTTGATCGGATGGAGAAATGGCAGCTATATGATTTACGTTGCTTAGTATTTGTTGAAAATTTTTAAGCCGGATTGCTTCAATTTTAAAATACAATTGCTTGAAAATGTTTTTTTCAACCTTTGCTAAATGCATATAATATAAGTATTCAATATTATGCATTCTAACCATTCTATTCCTGTGCTTGAGACTATCATGATTTGCATAATAGGCACAATGAAGCCCTTCAAATAAAATTGGAAAATCGTTTTTCTGAAGATTTTTCAAGAGTTGAGCCGATTTCCTTGTTTTAACGATATAGGGTAGTTTTAAATTGAAAAGGTTTCCGAATCTTTTTCTGGAATAATAAGAAACTTCTTCACAAATACTTTCTAGCTCTCGACAACTTTCTCTCCCATATTGAAAAGCATGCAAATGGATTTTAACACCTTTTTCCTTAAGTGCCTTCATTTTATAGTATACATCAATTACACCTCCATAATTAGCTGGAAATGGTATGTCGAATGAAACTATATTTAAATGTAAATTAGATGTTTTGGTAGACATCAAGGAGTCTTTTTTCTTCGTTTTGCCAATTAAATTCTATTTGCGCTTTCAAACAATTGCTTTCAAGTTCATCATAAAGCTTTTGATTGCTCAGAAGAAGATTTATGGATTTGACGATATCTTCAACTTTTAAATCGCATAGCAAAGTAACTTTAAATTTTTCGTTTACGCGCTTGTACTCTGGAAAATTATTTGAGAGGGAAGGTATGCCTGCATGGATGTAATCAAAAAATTTATTGGACAAAGAATAGTAATAGCTTTTACTATGTTGATCGAGCAGATTGTATCCAATATATGCATTGCTGGTATATTCTCTTAGTTTCTTTGCTTCTACAAAACCTTTCATACTTACTTGATTTTCTAGATTGTGATCAGCAATTAACTGCTTTATTTTTTTTGTTAAATCACCTTCCCCAATAAGCACAAGATTAATGCTTAAATTTTTCATTGCCAGAACTAGTTCTTCCAGACCTCGCCCTTTATTGATTGCTCCTTGATAAAGAACAAATTTCTCTTTCCTCACTTTCGATTTTTCATGATGAACTAAAATAGGAACATTTCTAACGACCTTAAACTCCTGATGGTATTGATTTGATAAAATTGCAGCCAGTGAATCATTTACTGTGTAGCTAGCAGTCATTTTAGGAATGCCATAACCAGCAATTTTTTCCCAAATCTTTTTGGTAAAACTCCGTCCAATTAGTTCAGGAACTTCTGTATAGAATTCATGGGCATCATAGAGGCATTTCTTTCGTTTTAATTTGGCAGTAAATAGATTCGGAAGGAGGGTGTCGAGATCTATAGCACACAAAATGTCAAAAGGCTGGAACAATAGAAAAATAAACAAGCGCACATTATATTCAGCATAAAATAGTGGCCCTGAATTAAACAAACATCTTAATCGTTTTTTGCTAAAAGAATCAGTTTGTAATGGAATGGAATGTTTTCGTTTTCGACCTACTAATAATACAGAAAATCCATTATTTGCAAGCGATTCACAAATTCTATGCATGCGCTGATCATAAGAAATATCGTTGCTAACGGTGAGAATAATTCTTTTCATTCTTTGATTTGCAAATAAAAGTTAGAATCTTCTGTAATTTTACCCTGATCAATTAACCAGCGTACTGCATAAATAACTTTTTCTTTTTGAATAGTAGGAAATTCAGCTGAAATTTCTGTTGATTTTATTTTTTTATTTTTAATTAACGCTAACAGACTGGAATATATTTTATCAAATTCAGCAGCAGTTAAGCCTGAGTCTTTTACTTTCAAACAATAATCGCAATGGCCGCAATTATTCTTAATTTTCTCACCAAAATAATTCAACAACATTTTACTTCTACACCTGCCAGACTCATATCCATATTCCTGAATAGCTTCAATTTTCTTCTCAGCAATTTTCTTCCTTTTTTGCCAATTTGTATAATCAAATGGAAAATTATTTTTGTCTGTTCTATCAATAAGAAATACTAATTGCGGTTTATTTCGTGCAGGGATATAATCTGCAATTCCCAGTTTTTTAAAATAACTGAGGTATTTAATGATCGTTTCTTTACTGGAATTTAGCCTTGATGCCAATTCACCTTCACTAATACGAGTATAGTTGTCGTATAAACCACTATAGGACCTGAGCAGCGTTTTGATTATTGGCTCAAACTTTGGATTTCTCAATTGAAAATCATATAGCTCAGTATGTGATGGAATAAACATGAATTTTGAAATGAGCACACTATTCTCTGACAACTGAATAATGCCTTCTTGTTGCAAGCTTTTTATGGCATTATAGGTTTTTAGTAAATCAAGATTGTATGTTTTACAAAACACATTCATATCAAAGTCAAATTCCATGAATTCACCATTACCAATTGGTATTTGGTAGTAATTGCATAAAATATCATAGACTTTTTGAATATCTTTCTTCTCAGGAAATTTTTTTTCAATGCGCTGAGCTAATGCTGTTTTATCATTTGAATCAACAATGGCAATAGCAAAAGATTTCTTCAAATCTCGTCCTGCTCGTCCAGCTTCCTGATAATAAGCTTCTAAACTGTCAGGTAAATCTACGTGAATAACCACTCGAACATTTGCTTTGTCGATTCCCATTCCAAAGGCATTGGTTGCTACCATAATGCGGAATGTGTTTTTCATCCAATCTTCCTGCTTTTGATTGCGCGACTTTGGATCAAGTCCAGCATGATAATAATCGGCACTTATTTTCTGCATGACTAAAAAATCAGCAATTTCTTTTGCATGCTTCCGGGTTCGTACATAAACGATACCTGATCCTTTCACATTGTTTAAGATGTCGGCAATTTTTTTAAGTTTTGCCTCATCATATACACAGGCATAAATTAGATTTTCCCTTTCAAAACTTTTTTGAAAATGCTGTGGATTTTTAAATTCTAATTTTTCTATGATATCAAGCTGAACCTCTTTAGTAGCTGTAGCTGTTAATGCCAGAAAGGGGATGTTTGGAAACCAAGGCTTTAATTTGGCAATTTTTAAATAGGATGGTCTGAAATCATAACCCCATTCAGAAATACAATGAGCTTCATCAACGGCTATCATGCTTAATGGGAGTTTCTCCAAACGTGCTTTAAAAATGTCTGTTTCCAATCGTTCTGGTGAAACATACAACAATCGGTATTTGCCAAAAACTGCATGATCAAGTATCCTGTCAACTTCATTGAAACTCATCCCCGAATATATTGCTGCTGCTGGAATTCCTCTTTTTTCCAGATTTTGAACCTGATCTTTCATCAATGCAATTAAAGGGGATATGACCAAACAAAGTTTATTCATATAAATTGCTGGCAGCTGATAGCAAATAGATTTTCCACCACCTGTAGGTAACAATGCCAAGGTATCGTTATTGGTGATTGCAGAAACTATAATTTCCTGCTGAAGGTCTCGAAATTTATCAAAACCCCAGTATTTTTTCAATAGCTGATGAAGCTGTTCAATCATGCTGATTGTAGCTTAATAATGGCATTCGTTTAATTGAATCAAACGTCTAATTTAAGGCCATTTAAAAGAAAAAGAATTAATTCCTACAATTCGATTTTATCGAAACCTGTGTATTTAACCAATACTTTAGGAATATTGATGTGATTTCCTTCCTGATTATTTTCTAAAATGGCAGCGAGTATTCGTGGTAAAGCAAGTGCACTTCCGTTAAGGGTATGTGCCAATTGGTTTTTATTATTCTCATCTTTATATCTGAGTTTCAATCGGGAAGCCTGAAAACTTTCAAAGTTTGATACTGAACTTACTTCCAGCCATCTTTTTTGAGCGGCAGAATAAACCTCAAAATCAAAAGTCAGGGCAGCTGTAAAGCTTAAATCCTTACCACAAAGTCTCATTATCCGGTAGGGCAATTCCAGTTCTTTAATCAGACTTCCAACATAACTAACCATTTCATCTAATGTTTGATAGGAAAGTTCAGGTTTTGTGATTTGAACAATTTCTACTTTATCAAATTGGTGTAAACGATTAAGTCCTCTTACATTTTTACCATACGAACCAGCTTCTCTCCGAAAACAAGGTGTGTAACCCGTTAGTTTGATGGGTAAATCATCTTGAGCTACTATTGAATCACGGTAAATATTTGTCAGAGGAACTTCTGCGGTTGGAATTAAATACAATTTGTCTTCATTTACAAAATACATCTGCCCATCTTTATCGGGCAACTGGCCGGTTCCATATGCAGATTCCTCATTCACCATTATGGGAGCCTGAATTTCAGTAAATCCTTGTTCAGATGCTTTGTCTAAGAAATAACTAATCAGCGCTCTTTGCAATTTTGCTCCTTTTCCAATGTAAACTGGAAAACCAGCACCAGTTAATTTGTTCCCTGTTTCAAAATCAATAATACCGGCTTTTGTGGCAATCTCCCAATGTGGAAGTGCATCTGTCTCGAAAACTTCACCATGCTGTTCTAATAATTCATTGTCATCCTCATTCAAACCTGCTTTCACTGAATTATGTGGGATATTTGGTAATTCTATAATAAGACTGTGAATTTTATCTTGAATAGCCAACTGGTCATCTTGCAGTTTTTTTGCAGTTTCTTTTAAACTGGAGGTTTTAAGTTTCAGTTCATTTGCTTTTTCCACTTCTTTGTTTCTGAACAAAACACCAATTTCTTTAGCCAAGGAATTTAATTCCGACTGCACCTCATTGTTTTCTTTTTGGGTAGATTTTCTTGCTTGATCTAAGGCAAGTATTTCTTTAATTTTTGATTCTGCATCAATGTTTTTAATAGCTAAAAGTCGAATGACCTCAGATGTGTTTTCCTCAAGTTGTGAAATAGTCAGCATGGCATATTTTTTTGAAATGCAAAGTTATAATTATTCATTCAGAAATAAATTAGCAATTTAGCATTGATTAAAAGGTTACATCATCTCCTTGAACGACACTAATGAAAATGTAGCGATGTCAATAAAATCAATGATAGTGGTGTATATTTAATACTTTCTTCTGTTTTGATTTTTGTAAGTTTGTTAATCATGTTTAATCAATAAATGTCTGAGAAAATTCGTCTATATCTCTTTGTTGTTTTGCTCCTGACAATAACTTCTGCACAAGCACTGGCGCAGGATGCCATTCATTTTATTGAAAACAAGAATCAATGGGACGAACATATTCTTTACAGAGCTGATATTTCAGGTGGAAAAATCTATGTTGGGAATAGCAGTCTAACCTATTTGTTTTACAATTCGGATGAAGTAGATGAACAACATCACCATCATAACCTGGATGAATTACACTTTCATGCTGTTGAAATGAAATTTCTAGGCGCAAATCCCAATCCTGAAATTATTCAATCTCAGCCAATTTCCTATCACTATAATTATTATTTGGGAAATGATAAAAGTAAATGGGCCTCCAATGTAAACGGCTTTTGCAGGATTCGAATTAAAGATATTTACGAAGGAATAGATCTTGAAATTCAGGGAGAAGCTGATCATATTAAATATACTTTCTTCGTTTCAGATATTGGTGATCCCGATGAAATAAGGATAAAATATACAGGTCAGGATAAAATTAAGATCATTAAGGATCAATTAAGAATAAAAACATCCATTGTTGAAATAATGGAAACGATTCCAGAAGTCTATCAATTGAATTCAGATCAGAAAATTCCTATTGCATGTAAGTTTGACTTAAATAGTAATGTACTTGGTTTTTCCTTTCCAGAAGGATTTGATATTAATTTGCCAATAGTTATTGATCCTAAAATTATTTTTGCTTCCTATAGTGGTTCTTATTCTGATAATTTTGGCTATACAGCTACATACGATGACTCAGGATATGCCTATTCTGCTGGAACTGTATTTGGTCCGAACTTTCCTTATACGCTGGGTGCCTATCAAACAAGCTTTAAAGGAGGGCATGCAAGCACAGTTGCAGGGTCTGGTGTTGCCAGAGATATTGGAATTTTAAAATATCTTCCTGATGGAACAGGCCTTGTTTATGCTACTTATTTAGGCGGTAAAGGAAATGAAGATCCTCATAGTTTAGTGGTTGATCACAATTACAACCTAGTGGTTTTTGGCAATACATCATCTTCTGATTTTCCAATTGGAAATACATATGCAGATGATACTTACAACGACAGTTTCGATATTTTTGTCGCTAAGTTGTCTATTAATGGTGACACCCTGCTGGCTTCATCCTATCACGGTGGATCAAGCTCAGATGCCTTAAATGGATATTATATATTACCCATAACCAATAAGGATAATGAGAGTAATCTTGGTTTTAATTATGGAGATAGCTATAGGGGAGAGGTGATTGTAGATTCAAGCAATAATATTTATATAATTACAACAACCAAGTCTGCGGATTTTCCTTACACATCAGGAGCTATGCAAACTACATTTGGTGGGGGAGGACAAGATGCGTGTGTGGTTAAGTTTAATAGTAAGATAAATACTGTTCTTGCCAGTACATTTTTAGGAGGAACATTAGATGATGCTGGTTATGGAATTGCTTTAAATAGTGTTGGAGATGTTTATGTATGTGGTGGAACAGAAAGTAATAACTTGCCAGTTTCAACAGGAAAGTATCAGACATCTTTTCAGGGCGGTACTGCTGATGGATTTATTTATCATATGAGTGGAGATTTAAAGCAAAAAAAAGCAGCCACTTATTTTGGAACCAATAAATACGATCAGGTTTATTTTGTGCAAACTGATCTGAATGATAATGTGTATGTAACAGGGCAAACAAAGAGTGATTTCTTTCCGGTTAAAAATGTGACTTATTCAGAACCAAAAGGAAAACAGTTTATCTCAAAGTTGAATCCAGGATTAGATTCCCTGATCTATTCCACAGTGTTTGGTACAGGTGGTGTTTATCCTGATCTGTCTCCATCTGCATTTCTGGTGGATTATTGTGAGCGAGTATATTTTTCAGGTTGGGGAGGGAATACAAATATTAGCAGTCGGGTATTGAGTACTAATATGTATAGACTCACACATACCCAGGATGCATTTCAAAAAACTACGGATGGATCTGATTTTTACCTAATCGTATTTTCACGAGATATCCAAAGTTTGCTTTATGCTACGTATTTTGGTGGCTATGCCAGTACTGATCATGTAGATGGAGGTACGAGTCGTTTTGACAAAAATGGGATCGTATATCAATCTGTTTGTGCTAGTTGTGGTGGCCATTCAAATGATTTCCCAACCTTTCCAAGTAATGCTCATTCATCAACAAATAATAGTACCAATTGTAATAATGCCATTTTCAAAATTGATTTGGATATTCCTGATTTGGAAGCTGAATTTGATTTGGATACTATATTCTGTTTGGCAGACTCTACCTCAATAATAAATTTGACCCAAGGAGGCAGAACCTACTTTTGGGATTTTGGTATAGCAGGCCGAACTGATGATACATCATCTTTATTTCAGCCTAAATTTCAGTATAGTGATACAGGTACCTACCTTGTTACTCTATATGCAGCCAACATAAATTCATGTGATTTGCATGATACATTTTCTAAAGAAATTTATGTTTACAATCAGTCAAATTCAGATTTTAAGTCCAAAACATTGGATTGTGTAAATGAATTCGAGTTTCAGGGAATAAGTCAATATGGACAATTTTACTCCTGGGATTTTGGGGACACATCAAGTTTGATTAATTCCAGTAAACTGCAAACACCTCAACATGTGTTTTCAGATACGGGCTATTATAATGTCACGCTATATGTAGATTCAGGAACTGTTTGTCAACATATCACACAGAAAATGATTCATGTTTCTGCACTTCCCAAAGTTGATTTTGATTTTGAGATAGATACCTGCCAGGGTGAAGCTAAATTTGTGAATAATTCTATGTACAGTGCACATTATTTATGGGTTTATGGAGATCAGGATTCGTCCTACAATGCAGATTCATTGCATAATCATATTTACGGCAGTGTCGATTCCTATGCTGTTTATTTAATTGCCATGCCCAATACAGTTTGTGCCGACACACTAATCAAATCCTTTAAAATTATTACACCAGCAGCAGATGCTATTCTGGAAATTGATAGTTGTCGTTTTCTGGTAAACTTTTTCAATCCATCTCAATATGCTTACAAAGCAAGCTATTGGGATTTTGGTGATGGAAGTGATCTGTCATTTGTTGATACAGTATACAATCATGCATATTCGGTTGCTGACACTTATCGTATTATGCTAATTGCCAATTTAGGAACATTGTGCTTAGATACTGTTTATAAAACTTTCATTTTACCTGAATTGCCGAAAGCCAATTTTAATTTTAAACATGAGCAGTGCTCTCCTGAAGTTAATTTTTACAATCAGAGTGACTTTGCTCAAACCTATAATTGGGATTTTGGAAATGGAAAAACAGGAAATGCGGTTGATTCTACCCTCATAAAATATGATAGTTCTGGAAAATATTTTATTCAGTTAATTGCAATATCACCTCAAAACTGTCGTGACACTTTATTGGATACACTTGATATTTTACATTTGGCAAAAGCCAAATTTGATTTACATTGGGATACATGTACAAACAAAGTGGATATCCGTAATTTCTCATCGAAAAGCGGAAATTATTTATGGGATTATGGCGATGGAAATTCAGGTTCAGATACGAACTGGTTTTTCTCACACCAATTTGATACAGTCGGAATTTATTTGGATACTTCCAGGCAATATATGGTTCAACTGATCGTGAATGATCCTCCATGTTCAGATACAGCATACCAACAAATTGTTATTCATGTTCCGCCAAAAATCGATTTTTTGGTAGATTATGATAGCTGTTCTCCTCTGGCCAAATTTACCAGCTATTCGCAAGGTGCTAAGAATTATCATTGGAGTTTTGGGGATGGTGATTCTTCGACTAATGAAAATATAGTGCATGAATATGCTGAGGCAGGAGATTATCAAGTTACATTTATCATCAATCAAAATGAAATTTGTACAGATTCTATTGTGCAGAAAATATCAGTAAACCGCTATCAACCCAATGAAATTATCTGGCCAAATATCATGACACCCAATCATGATAATCTGAACGATAAGTTTATAATTGAAGGGTTGAATTTCAATTGTGATTATTATGAAGTCTTTATTTATAACCGTTGGGGGCAGTTATTATTCTATGCGGAAAACGAAGATATTTATTGGGATGGAACTGTTGACGGAGTTGAAGTTGCTGATGGAACGTATTATTTTATTCTAAAAAGCAATTATATAGATTTGGCAGGAACCATTACCCTCCTCAGGAAATAAATCTATGGAAAATATGCCTGTTTTGCATCTAACTTTTAATTCATTTTTGTTGAAAAAAAAAGCTTAAGTTCGCTTATTAGTTAGGGATATTTCAGAAATTTGCAAATCAGTTTTTAGAAAAGGAGAATTAGCTACATTGGTACTCGATAATTACATAGCCAACCTATTATATGATCACAATTGTGTGATCGTTCCATCATTCGGAGCATTTATTGCCAATTTCGTTTCAGCAGAATTAGATGAACAAAAGCAAATCATCAGTCCACCTACAAAACAAATTGCTTTTAATTCCAGCCTGGTTAGTAATGATGCATTGCTATCGCATCATGTTGCCAATATTGAAGGAATAAGTTTTGATCAGGCGAATGAAAACATTGAATTGATTGTAAAATCATGGAATGATAAGTTACAGCAAGGCCAAAGTATTCGCTTAAACAAAATTGGGGAATTGACCTTGAATAGCGATCAAAAAATAATATTCAAACCTTACAATTCAATCAATTTTCTAAAAGAATCATTTGGTTTACAAGCCATTCCAATAGAAGCTGTAAATCGCAGAAGAATTGTTTTACAGACAGATCTTCTTCAGGATTTATCTCCAGAAAAGAAATTAGAGAGGATTAACGGAAATTCAAATAAGAAGAATCGGAAAATTGTTTTTTATGCGGTTACTGCTTATTTGCCGATTCTGGTAGCTTTATGGGCATTGTTTTTATTGAAAGAGCCATTTACGGGACAAGAAAGTGGATTCAATATTTTTAAAAAGTCAGAAGTAATTGAGAAGTTTGATACAAAAACAATAGAAGATATTAAAACAAATGAAGTAATTGCAGAAATTGAAACTACGGAAGAAATAGTAAATGAAGTAGCTGAAGAAGCCATTATACCAGAAGTAGTACTTGGTCCGTTATATTATATTATTGGAGGATCATTCAAAGATTCTCAGAATGCAGAATCATTTCAGGATGTATTAATCAATAAGAATTATCCACGAAGTGAAGTGCTTGAAGGTAATAACGGTTACATCAGAGTGAGTTATGATCGCTTTGAAGTATCAAATGAAGCATTAAAATATTTACAAACTATAAATCAAAACGAAAATTCAGCAGCCTGGATTTTAAAACAGTAAAATGAGAACAATTCTTTTGCAAACCGATTTAGTAGCTACAGAAGCAGTGGCTGCAGCAGAACAAACTGTTGATAAACTTCGTGTCATTGAACTCCTGATTAAAGGTGGATGGATCATGATTCCGATTATTTTGTTAGGTATCATTGGTATCTATATTTTTATTGAACGCTACTTGGTTATTCAGCGTTCTACAAAAATTGATGATAATTTCATGAACAAAATCAGAGATTTGGTGATAGGCGGAAATATCGAAGGAGCGCGATCTATTTGTATGACCAAAGATAGTCCTGTGGCTCGTATGATGGAAAAAGGTATTTCAAGGATTGGGAATCCATTAAAGGATATTTCTACTTCTGTTGAAAACGTGGCAAATCTGGAGGTATTTAAATTAGAAAAACGTTTAGCTACCTTGGGAACTATATCTGGTGCAGCCCCTATGATTGGATTTTTAGGAACTGTTACTGGAATGATAGAGGCTTTTTACAAACTGTCAAAGGCAGGAGGCAATAATATTGATCCTCAAGCATTATCCGGTGGTATTTACGAAGCAATGGTTACAACTGCTTCTGGTTTAGCAGTTGGGATTTTAGCCTTCATTGGGTATAACATCCTATCTTCTATGATCAAGAAAGTGGTGTTTAAAATGGAAGCTACTGCCGTTGAATTTATTGATGTGTTACACGAACCCATATAGTCATGGCCATTAAAAGAAATACAGAAATTAAAGCGGAATTTAGCATGTCGTCATTAACCGACATTATTTTTCTGTTGCTTATCTTTTTTATGCTTACATCCAGCTTTGTGACATTAAATGCTTTAAATCTGCATTTACCAAAAGCAAAAAATGTGGTTGAAAAGCAAGTTGATCCGGTAAGTGTAAGTATCACAACCAACCTTGAATATTACATTGGAAGTACTCAATATTCATATGATCAGCTGAATGCTGAAATTGATAGGCTATTGCCTCCAGCTGATGCAACAGTAACCGAAGATTCGAGAGGTTCGGTTGTTATTAATGTCGATGGAAGTGTGGCAACTCAAGAGGTTGTGAAAGTAATGATATTAGGAAAACAATTAGGGGCAAAAGTGATTTTAGCCACTGATCCAAAATAAATTAGCTCTTTTGGAGTTATTAACTAAATAAAGAACAAAGCCATGAAAAGATCATATGAAGATGATGGCACTAAAAAGAAAGATAGAGTAAGTGCTACAATTGGAACCACCGTTTTCTTTTCGATTTTGTTTGCTATTTTTATGTTATTTGGATTTAAAACAATACTGCCTTTACCTGAAGAAGGTGGAATAGAAGTTATGCTTGGCGAACTGGAATATGGTTCCCCCGGTGCATCTCTACCCGAACAACCTATAATTCAACCATCAACGCCCACACCTTCAAGTAGTGAAGCAGTTCCAGAAGCTTCAGAAACTGAAGTTGCGACAGAAACTGAAAGCGAAGTGGTTATACCTGAAAAAAAGGAAGAAAAAAAAGAAAATCCTGTTGAAACAAAAACAGAAACCAAGACAGAAAAAGCCACGGAAGAAACAAAAGTGGAGGAAAAAGAGCCAGAAAGAAAATCCAATCCTAAGTATGAGTTTTCAAAGAGTGATAAAAAATCAGGAAAAGGTAATGGCGAAAAGGAAGGGAATCAGGGAAACCCAAATGGAAGTCCTAATTCGACAAATTTAGGAGTGGGTGGATCTGAAAAAGGTTATGGTAATATTCTTCTAACTGGCAGAGGAGTTGTTAAACCACCTCCTGCTATTGAGGACAATACACAAAAAGTAGCTCGCGTTATTATTGAGATTACAGTCAATAAAAAAGGATATGTGATCGGTGCAAAAGCTTTAAGTAAAGGAGGAGGAATCACAGTTGGACCATTGGTTCAGAAAGCCATTGCATCAGCCAAGCAAGCTCGCTTTACGGCTGATCCTGAAGGAGCTGAAGAGCAGTATGGAACCATCACTTTTGACTTTAAATTGAAATAGTTTAGTAGTTTTCAAAAGCTGAGTTAAATTTAGATAGCTTTTTTCACCTTCATGCTAATGGTCTGGTAATAAATAGCAAAGCGTTCATTTTTCATATAACCTTCCAACTCTATTCTATTCCTTTCAGCTTGCTCAGCTAATTCCATCAATTTTTTGTTGTTTGCCAAATTATTTACATCCGTTTTTTGAGTTTCCACAAAACCATTAAAGTCATCCAGCCAAAGGGCATATTCCTTCAGAAAATCTTTTTGTTCTTGCGTAAATTCTGAAAAACTAATTGTTTTTTTTGAATCAGTTGTGAAAGAGGAGGTAATAGCACCACCGGCTACTAAACCTAATTGTTTGAAGAATGCTTTGCGGTTTTGTTTTTCCTGCTTCATTAAAAGTATCTTTTTTTTTGAAGCCATTTGAAAGCAAGAAACATACCTTGAAATCACTTCTTTTTCTTGCCTACCTTTGCTTTCGGATTAAATTCAAGTGCTAACCCAACCCAGTAGTCCAAGTCATTGTCTTTTTCATATCCATTCTCATCAATATAGACAAAACCTTTCATCGGACGATTCGTAAAATCCATCACCTTACATCCTGGCTTTTTTAATGCTTGCTCTTGTATTTCAGGATCAATACGTGCCATAATATTGTTGTTAACAATGCCAACACACATTTTGTCATCAACCATGTAAGCCACACCTCCAAACATTTTCTTTTCTGTGTAATCAGTTCCTTTTTTATCGAGAGCCAGTTTTAGTCTTCCAGCCAATAGTTCATCATATGCCATACTTATTCGTATTTGTTCAAAGATAATCAATATCCAAAAAACGTAAAAAGTTGCATTGGACAAATCAGTATAACTATAATTCTAAAAAATTTATAAATTGCAGAAAAAACTATGCATTCAAAACTGTATTTTCTGACCATTTTACTTTTGCTTTTTCTGGTGCAGTTAACTTTTTCCCAAACAATTGACAGCAGCAAAACCAAAAAAGAAGTTCCTGATATAGAAACCAATATCATCGAAGACTTTGATATCGAAGTCATAAATATCCCTATTCCTGAAGATGAATTGAACAGAGATGATGCTATATATTATGTAGTTGAAGATCAGCCTGAGTTTGTTGGTGGGATGGATTCAATACAAAGTTTCATTAGTAAAAATCTAATCTATCCTCAACTTGAAAAAGAGAATGGAATTCAAGGCTTAGTCGTAGTGAATTTTATTGTCGAGAAAGATGGAAGCATTTCAAATGCCAAAATTATTAAAAGTTTAACCCCTGGTTTTGATGCTGAAGTGCTCAGATTAGTGAAATTGATGCCTGCTTGGAAGCCCGGAAAACAAAGAGGTGTTACACAACGAGTTTTTATAAATTATCCGATTCGATTTTCACTAGATTAATTTATAGTCACACATTTTCTGTCAATGTCTTTCAAGAGGACAATAATCATAAAATGTTATTAAGGGTAGTAACTCGAATCATGCTTTATACTACAAGTCATGTTTTTGCTGATTGAAGCTTGCAAGCTCACTCACAAAAAACATATCTTAAAATACTACGAGCAGATAGGCATCGAAAATTTTCAAAAGAGTTTTTTTGCCAACAGATGAAAAGTTGATAAAAAATTTTAGTTTGACAACACAATTGTGTATTTTTGATGTTTTGAGGTCAAGCAAAAATTCATAAAGCTGAAAAATGACAAGTTTTGGATATTTTATAAAAAAAGAAAGAGAAAAAAGAGGATGGACTCAAACAGATTTAGGAGCAAAGTTAGGAATTAATATGACTAAAATTAGTCGGATTGAGAATAATAAAGACCTTTTTACTCGGTCTAAATTGGAGAAACTTGCAGAATTATTTGATACTGACATAACTCTGATGAAAGAATTGTTTTTCGGAGATAAATTTGCGAAAGAAGCTTACATAAATGGATGTTCTGAAAAGACTTTTATTGTTGCAGAGAATACTGTCAAATATTTACAAGGTGTTAATGCCAAACAAGGTAAATTAGATTTATAGTATGGCAAAGATTAGAAAAAATGAAGCACAATTAGATATTGAATTATTTAATTATATAGCTTCAAATAAAACTTTTAGTAAGAAGTGGACTACAAAGAAAAGTGAAAATAATTATGTTCAGGAAGTTCTTGATACATCAAGCAAGAAAAATACGGGACAGAGGGGAGAGCCTGATTTAATTTACATAAGTGAAGCAAAAAGGATTTTAATACTAGTTGAAAATAAGGATTCAATTAAAGACCATGCTTCGAAGAGGGGAGACAACCCTATTGGGTATGCTGTTGATGGGGTTAAGCATTATTTATCATTTTTCTTGTCTTCAAGTTTATTGAATAAAAAAGCTACTCTTAAAGATTATTTTGCAAATTGGTCAATTGTTGGCATTGCTACATCTGGCGATATTAATGATGAATATAATCATCTGATAAGCACTTACATAATTTTTGATGATGAAATTAAAAATATTGAAACTAATGAGTTACTCAATGAAGATGATTATCTAGCCTTCTTCGAGAATATTGATATTGAAAGTATTTCAAAAAACATATCTATTTCATCAGGAGAGATAAACAGAATGCTAAGAACATTGGATTCTCAGAAAAGACCAATTCTTTTGAGTGCTCTGATGATTTGTTTATACGATAGAGATAATGTTGTAAATGATTTTAAAAGGAGTTATAGCAATTGGGCTGCTCAAACGATAATACGAAACATACCTAATATTATTCTTGATATTTTAACTGCTGAAGGAATTGACAATGATAAAATCAGTGTGCTAATCAACGAATTGGCATTTATAAATACAGACCATGATTTGTTATCTTCTGATATTTTAAAGGATATTCTGAAAGAATTAGAAGATAATGTAATCCCATTATTTAATAAAAAAACAAATTACGATATAATTGGAAAATTCTATGAGGAATTTTTACGCTATGCAGGTATCGCCAATGTTAAAAAAGGCATAGTTTTAACACCAAGTCATATCACAAAACTATTTACTGAGCTTATTGATATAAAAACCAATGATGTGGTTTTTGATAGTTGTTGTGGTACTGGGACATTTTTAATTTCAGGGATGAATAAACTAATATCTGAAATCGAAGATTCTAATATTGCAAATAAGCAAGCGAAAATTAAAACTCTGAAAGAAAACCAGTTGATTGGCTTTGAGAAAAGTACTACAATGTATTCTCTTGCAATTTCGAATATGCTTTTCAGAGGTGATGGGAAATCACGAATTTACAATATAGATTCCTTCACTGGATATGCAAAAACAGTGCTTTCTGAGTTGAAAAAAGAGGGTATTTTCCCATCAATTGGATTCATAAATCCCCCATACGGAGGAAGAGACACCAAAGAAAATCCAACAAAAAAGGAAATACAATTCCTAGAAAGTTTATTAGATAATGTTAGTAGATATGGGATAATAATTGCTCCGCTGTCAACTTATTTCAAGGAGGATGTAATTAGAAAAAGAATTTTATCAAAGCATTCCTTAAAATATGTAATAAATACTCCTAGTGAACTTTTTCAGCCTAATGCTTCAACACATACTGCAATTGCGATTTTTGAAACTAATTCTCCACATAATAATAAAGAAGTTGTATTTTTCAATATGGATGATGATGGCTTTGTTTTATCTAAAAATAGAGGCAGGACAGATGTTCTAAATAAGTGGAATGCTATCAAAAAAGATTTATTGAAAAAATTACAAAATCCAGTCAAATACCAGGACAATTATAAATTATTAAAAACTAAAATTTCATCAAAAGATGAGTGGATAATACAAGCTCATTCTAAAACAGATTACTCTCATGTCTCGAAAAACTCATTTATTATAAGCATTAAACAACACTTGATTTTTTCTTTGAAATTTAAATTTGACCTATTAAATAAAGAAATAGATGAAATATCATTACTAGAAATTTTAGTTGATAGCATTAATAAAGAACCTGTTTCTAAAACATCAAATTTTGATTTAGATATAACTAAATGGAAAGAATATTCTTTTCCTGAAGTATTTAAATTTAATCGAGGAAAACGTCTTACGACTTTAGACCAAATATCTGGTGATGTTGCTTATGTATCATCTACTAAATTGAATAATGGGATTGACAATTATATAACACCTCCTGAGAAGATGACTGTATATAATAATTGTTTAACACTTAACAATAGTGGAAGTGTTGGCTATGTTTTTTATCATACTTATGACTTCGTAATTTCAGACCATTGCACTGTTATTTATCCAAATGACAAAAAGATTAAATTAAATCAGTATTTAGCAACATTTCTTAAACCTATTATAGAATCACTAAAGCCAAAATACAATTTTGCTCGAGAAATAAGCGATTCAAGACTAAAGAAAGAGAAAATCTCTTTGCCTGCTGACAAAAATGGTAACCCTGATTGGGAATATATGGAGAGTTTTATTAAATCTTTACCTTATTCAGCTTCATTATAAAACATGCCATTTCTTTGCATCCATATACTATAGAAAGTCCCACTATAGCCCAAATTTCCATTTGAACTTTGAAAATTATCATTTATCTTTTTAAAATTAGAAGAGATCATCTGAATCGCATTTATCGTATCAATTGCAATGTGCCTTTCACGCTCTTATTCTGTCCGTTGCTGCCATTTGCTTGCATGATAAACACATAGGTGCCAATAGGACATAATTGTCCTTTGAATTCACCATTCCATGATTTATGGAAATCATCGGATGTGAAAACAAGCTCACCCCATCGATCGAAAATACTGATTTGGTATTCCATCACATTTTTGGCTTTCACTTTAAAAACATCATTTACTCCATCTCCATTTGGGCTAAACGCATTAGGCATAAAAGCATAAAGTGTTGTGGGAATACATACAATATTCGATTGGCTGATTAGATCAATATTCGAGGCACTATGTGCGGTAATACGATAACAATAATTTTCCTGATCTTTCTCTGTTTCGCTATCCTCAAATTCAAGATTCGGTTCTGATACCCGACCAAGCTCTTCAAATTCAAGGCTGGGATCATCATATATTTCTGCAACATATTCTGATACGCCCATAGGCCATTGTTCATATGCATTCCAAGTGAGAATGGGGAACTCTTCATCATCGTTAACAGTTAATAATATGTTTCGTCCATAATTGGAATATGCACTTTGATAATGACAACTGTCTTCAACAATGATTCGATAGAAATAGTTGAGTTGATGAACATCAACCTGATCATCTTCATAACTGAAAGTTTGATTATCAACCGTAATTAGATTGCTGAAATTTACTCCATCAATTGATCGCTGCAAAATATAGCTCATGGGAACTCCAACTGATACTTGCGTCCATTCAACTAAAATAGTTTCATCTTCTGTTACTGTAGCACGTATAACATAGTTATTGTTGACATGTTCTTCAACGATAACATTTCTGCTGGTGTCATCAACACAGCCTTTGTCTGTTGTAATTAATAGTGTAACACTTTTTGTTCCGGATGTAGTGAACATATAAGTTGGATGTTGACTACTTGAATTGTCGCCTGTTCCAAAATCCCAAGCCCATTGACTAAGCACATCTGGATTTTCTATCCTTGATGTATCCGTGAAAAAAGTATTTTGTTCAAGACAAATTTGTGAGAAATGGAAATCGGCAACAGGCATTGGATGCACAACAATAGGATAAGCAGATGAATCTTTACAATTCAAGGAAGAAGTAACTAAAAGTTTAATGATATAACTACTGTGATCCAGATAAGTATGAACTGGTTCAAATAGGGTGTCCGTTTCATTATCTCCAAATGTCCAGAAATAAGTGGATTGACCCCAATCAATTTGGCTTTGGTTTATTATTTCAAATGTATTTCCATCCAAACACTGAAGACTATCATTAACAGCAAATAAAGCTTCTGGAACTGGATGTACATAAACAAATGAAGAAATAGAATCCATACATCCAAAGGCGGTTTCAATATAATGCCAGACTTCGAAAGTGTCGTGATAGCTATACGTATGGCTCAAATCCTGACTGCTAAATAGATTGCTATCACCAGTATACCAAGTATATTTATCAATTGAACCGTACACGAGCTCAGAACTATCAATAAACTCAAATTGATTTTCATTTAAACATTGAGCCTCATCCAAAACGCCAAATTTGGCAACGGGCATAGGATGAATATAAACTATTTCAATTGAGGAATCGCTACAATTAAACCCTGATGTTGCTTTTAAAAATGCACTAAATGTGTCGTAGTAAGTGTATGAATGACTAGGGTTTTGAATCGAATATGTGTGTGTATCGCCTGTTTCCCAATACCAATTGGTAATGCTTCCTGATGAAATGCTAGTTAAATCCTTAAAATCAAGCAGGTTTCCTGTAAGGCATTGAGAACTATCATTGATGGAAAAGTCAGTAATAGGCATTGGTCTCACGTAAACTTCTTTTATGATGGAATCAATACATCCTAAGGATGAAGTGGCAAGAAGTTTAATTTGGAATGTGTCGGCTATTTTGAAGGATTGACTAAATGAGCTTCCACTATGAGAAATTCCATTCGAAGCGTAAAAATTCAGCGAGGTCAAGCTTCCTGAAGCAATTGTAGATTGATCATTGAATGTAAATAAGTTGCCGCTTAAACACTGTGAGCTATCATTAGTATTGAAATTAACTTCTGGTTGAGGATGTGTAATGACCATTTGATAAGCAGAATCCCTGCAATCCCAATCGCTTATAGCATACATTTTAACAAAGAAACTATCATGAGCTGCATAAGAATGGATTGGATTTTCGATCATTGAGCTATCGTTATCATCAAATAACCACATATAACTTAAAATACCACTACTGAGCGTAGATGAATTGGTAAATATGAAATTATTCCCACTCAAACATTGCATGCTGTCAGCAACATTAAAAGATGCTTCCGGCATTGGATGAACATGAATCAGTGTTTGTTTGCTGATGGTATCAAAACAGTTCTGATCTGAATTGGCCACTAATACTACATTGAATGTATCTGCTGTTAAGTAAGTATGACTTGGAGTTGTCAAGGTAGATGTAATACTATCGCCAAAATCCCAAAAGTAGGTCATACTTCCTGAATTGATGTTCGAATTGTTGTAGAAAATGAAGTTGTTTCCATCAAAGCACTGTGTGCTATCATTAATTTGAAATTTGGCAATTGGATTTGGAAAAACTACTGCTGATTGGTAAACAGAATCTCGACATCCCAGATTGGAAATAGCCAGAAGCATAATCGAAAAAGTGTCGTCAGTGCTATATACTTTAGTTGGATTTATGACAAATGAATTTGTAAGATCGCCAAAATCCCAAATGTAGGAATTACTTCCAGAGTTGATGCTGGATTGATTGGTGAAATTAAAACGATTCCAACGTTCACATTGCTTATTATTGTCGATGCTATAGGCTGATTTTGGAGAGGGATAAACATCAAGGTGTTTTTCTATAGTATCCACACAGTTGTTTGCTGAAGTAGCAATTAATTGAACTGTATAGCTGTTTTCAGCCAAATAGCTATAATTACTAATAGATGTAGTTGTGGTCGTATATCCATTTCCTAAAGACCAATAAAAGTTTAGTGAGCCCGAGCTAATAGATGAATTATTGCTAAAGTTGAAATTATTTTCATTCAGGCATTGAATGCTGTCATTGATACTAAAGTTACTAATTGGCATGGGATGCACAATTATTGTTTTTGAAATGGAATCGCTGCATCCATAATCAGAAATACAAATCAACTTTACAGTAAATGTGTCATGTGTGGAATAATAATGTGAAGGATCTTTTTGTGTGGAAGTGCTATTATCACCAAAGTCCCAATAATAAGTCATACTTCCTGTATTGATACTTGAGGTATTGCTAAAAGCAAACAAATTCCCTAGATAACATTGAGCAGAATCATTGATAACAAAATCAGGTTGAGGATCAGGCCTAACGTGCATTTTTTGTATCATAGAATCAGCACAACCCAAGCTTGATCCAACGACCAGTTTTACATCAAAACTCCCATCTTGAATATAAATATGAGATGTGTCGGCTTTATTAGCAAAGGTGCCATCATCAAAATCCCAAAAATAGGTTAGTGTATCGTTGTAAATAGTTGAACTATCATCAAAAATAAACTCATTTTGAGCTAAACATTGTGAGCTATCGTTTGCATAGAAAAAAGCAACCGGAGACGGATGCACATAAGTGTATTTTGAGAAAGTATCGGCACAATTCATTTCTGAATTAACAATCAGTGTAACCAAAAATGTATCATGACTATAATATCGATAACTGGTGTCAATTAACTGAGAACTTCCAGTATCTCCATATGTCCAGTTGTAAAATAAATTTCCATAGGCAATAGTGCTTGTGTTCGTGAATTCAAACATATTCCCATGCAAACAATGCACTGAGTCGTCAATGCTAAAACCAGGATTGGGTTCAGGATTGACAAATACCGCTTGTATCATCGAATCTTTACAACCCTTATTGCTTGTTGCCACTAATTTCACATCAAATGTATCAGTGAAGGCATAACTATGGTTGGTATCGGAAATCAATTCATTAAAACTGACACCATCTCCAAAATCCCAATATTTATTGATGATTGTGCCAGAGGCAATTGTTGAACTGTCTGAGAAAACAAAATGATTATCAGTATAACATTGTGTTGTGTCGTCCACAAATAAACTCACTTCTGGATTATCAAAGACATTTATTTCATAAGGTGTTGTGTTCTCAGTGCCCATTCTATAGGTAGTCAGACTAACATCATAAATACCTGAACTACTAAACAAATGAGCTGGTGCAAAATCAGTTGAAATACTATCAACACCTGAATTAGGATCATCAAAATTCCAATAAACTGAATCAAGACAACTCTCATTCACTATGGTAAAATGAGCTGAATCATTGACACATACATCGTCAAATTCAAAAACTCGTTTGTAGAGCCAAGAAGTTACAAATAGAGGTAAACCATTGTAAGAATTTTTGCCTGCAAGTCCCACTGCAGAATCTTCAAAACAGCATCCGATGCCTTTTTGATTGGGTGCATTTATAGCAGCCACATAGGAGCTGTTATATCTGTTGATGTATATTTTTCCATCCGATGCCAGCTGCATGGCTCCAGAATACCAATACCAATAATTGCCTTTGTAAGAAGTTGCAACCTTTTCTTTCGTATTGTTAATGTCTTGCGCTGTTCCTGCATTCACTTCAAATTGGTAAATATCAAATTGATAGGCAACCCAATAACTAGGATGATCTGTTAAATAAATTTTTGATCCATCGGGTGAAAATTCAATAGCTGCAGAGCTTGTGTACCAATAATAGTTGAAATTGTCGAGATAGAGTTCTTTTGCATTGGATAATTTTCCGGTTGAATTATTGAAATCATACAATTCACAAGCTGTAGAATCACTACTATACATGTAATAATGATGATAAGTTGATGCTATTTTTGTTCCATCAGGTGAAGCTTTTAAATTCCCGTTCCACCAATTGTAGTTGTATGGAAAAAAAACTGATCGTCCTGTAAATGAAGTTATTGGAGATGAATTAACCCCTGCACTGGAAACCAAGAAAGAATAAAATTTATTTGAATTTGTTTCATGTACTATGACCCAATAATCAATACCATTTGCATGTTGAGTTGCCGTTATTTTAGCATCCAATGTTTTTTCCAACAATAATGAGTTTCTATAAATAACGCTTCCTTTTCCACTGTTCAGTGTGGTATTTATAGTTGAATATCTTATTGCATCATTGTAATTAGAATTATTGCGACTAATAGAAAAAATATAATAAACATTAGGGTTTCCGGGTCGGGGAACAATAATGACTGATTGTCCATAATTATAATAGGTAGATGTACCCATTAAGCCATTTCCGTTTAACATCACATTATGCGAATGATCATAAACAGTAGAGCCATTGGTGTAAAACAATAATTCTCCATTCGAATCGGCTATACTGGAACAACCTCCCCATGCATTCATAGCACTATTGGTTTGAGGTTGGGGAGTACCGCTATTAAAATTTAAGGATGCCTGGTATCCAAAATACCATTGGTTTGTGTGCTTTTGTGCTGCTAAAGTGCATACTAATAGACTGAGAACACTCAAAAACACAAATTTTTTAATCAGCAACATGTGTAATTTTTTTTTCGATATATTATCTTATTTAATTTTAACATGTAAATTTACGTAAAAGTTGATATAATCATTTCCTTAATATTTAAAAATGTTATATTCATTGAAAAAACAGCGCGAAATTGATATTTTTATTTTCAATGAATTTTGCTTTTTAGGTCTGACTAAAATGATGCTTTCATACTGCTAAAAAGCATGTTTAATTAATAATATATCAGTTAATTACCTTGTATTTTTTAATACCTTTGCTCCTCTGAATAACAATGAAAATAACATCAACTCGTGAAATTAATCAAAACTGCACTTATCAGCGTTTTCAATAAAGATGGATTATTACCCATATTGGAAGAGCTTAAGAAGTTGAATGTCAAAATAATATCGACAGGAGGTACTTTCAAATATATAACAGATAAAGGCTTTGATGCAATTCAGGTAGAGGATTTAACGAACTATCCATCCATTTTTGGAGGTCGAGTTAAAACATTGCATCCTGTGATTTTTGGAGGAATATTATCCAGAAAAGAGGATGGAAATGATCAGAAGGAAAGAGAATCGTATGGAATTGACACCATTGATTTAGTGATTGTTGATTTATATCCCTTTTCGGAAACAGTTCAATCAGGTGCAGCTGAAAAGGACGTAATTGAAAAAATTGATATTGGTGGCATTTCCTTGATCCGAGCTGCTGCAAAGAATTTCAATGATGTATTGATTGTTCCTTCAAAAGAGCAGTATTCATTTATATTGGATATTCTGTCGAAAAAGAAAGGGTATTCAGATTTAGATGACAGGAAATTATTGGCCAGTCAGGCATTTAGTGTGAGTTCGGGATACGATACCGACATCTTTAATTATTTCTCAAATGATACGAATGAGTCGTTAAAGAAAAGTTTTGGAAGTGCTAATAAATTGAGATATGGAGAAAATCCACATCAAACTGCACACTTTTATGGCGATTTGGAAGATGCAATTTTTCAGCACCATGGCAAGCAATTATCCTATAATAACTTATTAGACATCGATAGTGCGATGCGCTTGATCAATGATTTTGACGATAAAACTATTGCTATTTTCAAACATCTGAATCCTTGTGGATTAGCTAGTCGGAGCAATTTGGTGGATGCCTGGAAGGATGCACTTGCTGGTGACTCGGTATCTGCTTTTGGGGGCATTATTGTTACCAAGGGAATTATTACCAAGGAGGTAGCAGAAGAAATGAATAAAATTTTCTTTGAAGTTGTCTTAGCGCCAGGTTATCAAGCAGATGCTTTAGATTTACTCAAGTCGAAGAAAAACAGAATTATCCTGCAATTGAATAGTTGTGATTTTCCAAAAGAAGAAATTAAAACATCTTTGTTTGGGTTATTGACACAGGATAGAGATGATCATATCGAAAAAGCGGAAGAATTAAAGACTGCAACTAATGTTAAGCCAACAAAAGAGCAAGTTGAAGATTTATTATTCGCAAATAAAATTGTCAAGCATTTGAAATCGAATGCGCTGGCAATCGTTAAAAACAAACAATTAATTGGGGCAGGCATGGGACAACCATCTCGTATTGATGGATTGAAGCAGGCAATTGAAAAAGCAATGAGATATGGTTTTAATCTTGAAGGAGCCGTGTTGGCCTCTGATGCTTTTTTCCCATTTTCAGATTCTGTGCAAACTGCTCATGAAGCAGGTATAACAGCTGTTATTCAACCCGGAGGATCGGTTCGCGATCAAGACTCCATCGATTATTGTAATGAACATGGATTGGCCATGGTATTTACAGGTATAAGACATTTTAAACATTGATTTTTATGGGAGTAATGAACTTATTTGTCCAAGATTTAGCCATTGACCTTGGTACTGCAAACACCATCATTATTTACAATGATGAAATAGCTGTTGAAGAGCCTTCGATTATTGCCATAGATAATCAAACGAAAAAAGTAATTGCCATAGGAACTCAAGCCATGCAAATGCATGGAAAAACACACGAAAATGTAAAGACAATTCGTCCGCTAAAAGATGGAGTAATTGCCGATTTTCATGCTGCTGAGCAAATGCTTAGAGGATTAATCCTTATGGTAAAACGCAAGCGTACGTTGTTTTCTCCACACTTAAGAATGGTTATTTGCATCCCATCTGGAATAACAGAAGTGGAAAAAAGAGCAGTTAAAGATTCTGCAGAAAAAGCTGGTTGTAAAGAGGTTAAGCTTATTCATGAGCCCATGGCTGCAGCCATAGGAATTGGAATAGATGTGGAAGAGCCAATTGGCAATATGATTATTGATATTGGAGGTGGTACTACTGAAATTGCCGTGATTGCTTTGGGAGGAATTGTTTGTGACCAATCTATTCGTATTGCTGGTGATGAGTTTAATTCAGACATCATTGAATATATGAGACGCGAACACAATGTGTTGATTGGTGAACGCTCCGCTGAAAGAATTAAAATTGAAGTTGGTGCAGCCTTAACTGAGTTAGATAATCCGCCAGAAAACTATTTAGTCAATGGTCGTGACTTGATGACAGGAATTCCAAAGCAGGTTTCTATTGGTTACAGCGAGATAGCGCAAACACTCGATAAATCAATCACAAAAGTGGAAGAAGCCATACTCAGAGTTTTGGAAATGACACCACCTGAATTATCAGGTGATATTTATCAAACAGGTTTATATTTAACTGGTGGTGGTGCTCTATTACGAGGCTTGGCAAAGCGAATATCAGAAAAGAATAAACTCCCTGTTCATGTTGCAGAAGATCCTCTTAGGGCTGTAGCAAGAGGCACCGGTATTGCGTTGAAAAATATAAATAAGTTTAAGTTTCTTATTTCTTAATTTTGGAATTGAATTTAAAACTTACGCAGCAATACCATTATTTTAAATGCTTAGATTATTCCTTTTTCTAAAACGATTTCAATATCCATTACTATTTATATTGCTTGAAGCAATAGCCTTATCTCTGATTATATCCAATCTGCAGTATCATAAATCAGTTTTTTTTAATTCTCTTCAGGAACTTAATGGTATCGCCTATTCAAAGGTCGAATCAACAACAAAGTATTTTCATCTGAAAAGTATGAATGATAGTTTGCTTCTTGAAAATGCCCGAATTAAAGCTGAGCTTTATACAACCTATAGAAAAGTAAAATCGGACAGCATTTATCAAGACTCAATTAAGCATTTGAGTTATAATTTGGTACCTGCGTATGTTGTTAATAATTCTATCGACAATAGAAATAATTATCTAACTATAGATATTGGTGAAAATAAAGGTGCAAACACGCGGATGGGGGTTGTAAGTGATGAGGGAATTGCAGGAATAATCAAGCATGTTTCACCTAATTATTCTTTAGCCATATCGGTTTTATCGAGTGATTTCAGAGTAAATGCCCGAATAGTTGAAAATGGAGAAATAGGTTCAGTTACCTGGGATGGAAGATTTGTTGATCGATTAGTATTAAAAGATATTCCCAGTCATATTGCTATTGAAGTTGGTCAAAAAGTAGTTGTAGGGCCCTATTCTAATTTTTTCCCTGAAAACACACCCATAGGAACAGTGCTGAGCTATGAGTTGGAAAGTGGAGGTAGTTTTTATAACATTTATCTAAAACTGAATACAAATATTAAGAATTTACGAATGGTTTATGTTGTGGAAAAAGTAAATGTAGTAGAACAACAAGACTTGGAGGATCTTGAAAAATGATCAGAAAAATAATCATATATATTGTTCATTTCCTTTTTCTGGTTGTTCTACAGATTTTTGTATTGAATAATATACACTTATTCGAAATTGTTCATCCATACATTTACATTTATTTCATATTGCTCCTACCAGTAAGTATTCCCAAAACATCACTGATCATACTGGCTTTTTTGCTGGGATTAGTTATTGATGTTTTTTCAAATACATATGGGATACATGCTGCAGCTTCAACTTTAGTTGGATTTTTACGACCATTGCTTGTTGGGCAATTTGTTTCTGATTCTGATCCTGATGCCATTATCGAGCCTCATATCAGAGGGTTTGGTGTAAGACCGTATATCATCTATTCATTAACAATGATATCCATTCATCATCTTGCCTTGTATATGTTAGAGATTTTTAGTTTCAGGGATTTTGGATTTACTTTGCTTAAAATTTTACTCACCATACTCATCTCCATCGTTTTTGTTTTGATATATGAATTGCTGTTTTTTCTTAAATCAAGCGATGAACAATGAACGTACATAAATCAAGACATCGGGTAATCATTTTTTTTATAGTTTTTGTAGGTGTTGTATTTTTTTCACGCTTGATCATTTTGCAAGTATTTACCGAAAAGTATAAACAGTTTGCTGAGAATAATGTTCTTTCACGTAAGATTATTAAGCCACCGCGAGGTTTAATTTATGATAGAAATGGTAAGATTCTAGTTTCAAATGAAGCCATTTATGATTTAATGATAGTACCAGCCCAACTTAAATTAGATGATGAAACTGAATTGTGCAGGATATTAGAAATTACGAAAAAGGATTACCAAGAAAGACTAGTAAAAGCAAAACAATTTTACCATAAACCAACTGTTTTTATAAGCAATATTCCGCTAAAGACTTATGGTGTGTTACAGGAACGATTTTACGAATTCAAGGGTTTTTTTGTTCAACCACAGTCGATTAGAAAATATCCACATAATACAGCTGCCCATGTTTTAGGTTATATCGGTGAGGTTAATCGTGAAGATATTGACGCCTCTGAAAACTATTACAAACAAGGACATAACATTGGGAAAAGTGGTTTAGAAAAGGTTTATGAAAAAGATCTGAGAGGTGTATATGGCGAGAAATATGTCTTGATGGATGTATACAATACAGAACAGGGCAGTTATTTGAATGGTGAATTAGATCGTCCTGCTGTGATTGGAAAGAATCTAATAAGTAGTTTAAATCTTGAACTACAACTCTATGCAGAATTATTGTTAAAAGGAAAGAAGGGAAGTGTAGTGGCCATTGAACCTGAAACTGGAGAAATATTGGCCATTGTCAGCAGTCCAGCCTATGATCCTTCCATGTTGTATGGTCGTGAAAGATCTGCAAACTACAATTCTTTGGTATCTGATCCTGATAAACCATTATTCAATAGAGCAATTACGGCCATGTATCCGCCAGGTTCAACATTTAAAGTAGCAATGGCCTTAATTGGTTTGAAAGAAGGTGTGATTTCACCATCTACTGCTTATGGATGTCCCGGAGGTTATATTATTGGCAATTTGCGTATAGGATGCCACAATCACTCATCTCCATTAAATTTACAGCAATCATTAACCCAATCGTGTAATGCCTATTATTGCCATGTTTTCAGAAATGTTATCGACTTAAACAAATTTGCTACTATTTATGAAGGCTATGATAACTGGAAAACAGATGTGTTGGAATTTGGTATGGGGAAAAAGCTCGGCATCGACTTGTTTAATGAGGCAAAAGGAATACTTCCTTCAACAAAACGTTATGATAATATTTATGGAGAAAACCGTTGGAAGTCTACCAATATTTTGTCTCTTGCTATTGGTCAGGCAGAAATAAGTTTAACGCCATTGCAATTGGCTAATTTTAGTGCTGCGGTAGCAAATAGGGGTTATTATTACACTCCTCATATTGTTAAAACATATGTCGATAATGGAAAGTATTATCGAAAAATTTATGACAAACATCTTATTGATATTGATTCGGCAAACTATAAAACAATAATAGATGCTATGGCTGATGTTCCGAATATTGGTACAGCCATACGTTATGGCCCCTATTTCAAAGAGTATCAAATATGTGGCAAAACTGGTACAGCTCAAAATCCACACGGAGATGACCATTCCGTTTTTATTTCTTTTGCTCCAAAGAATAATCCAAAGATTGCTATAGCTGTGGTCATTGAAAATGCTGGACAGGGTGCACATTGGGCTGCTCCAATCTGTTTTTTGGTAACCGAGCATTATTTAAGTCAGGGAAAACAAAACGAAAAAACTAAATGGATACAGGATATTATGGTTAAAGGTGTCTATCATCCAATTATTATTAAAAATAAAGATTTAGATGAAGAAGATATTGAAGAAATTATAAATGGTGATATAGAAACAGAAACAACAATAACTGAAACCAATAAAGATGCAGGAGAATAGCTATAGTAAAAACTTTGAATGGCTAATTTCAACACTGGTATTGGCTTTAATAATAATTGGAATTTTCAATATTTATTCTGCTGAATATAGTGATGGCCAGGAAAAAGTAATTGATTTTAGCTCGAGTGTTGGAAAACAAATCATATGGTTTGGAATTAGTATTCTCATGTTCATTATCATCTTGATATTGGATATTCGTTTTTTCATCAATTTTTCTTATCCCATTTATGCTTTTACCCTATTGTTATTATTGGCTACATTAATTATTGGGAAAGAGGTTGCTGGTTCAAAATCCTGGATAATTTTTGGGGGATTTAGCTTGCAACCTTCTGAGTTGGCCAAATTTGGAACCGTATTGGCACTTGCCCGATTTATTGATACGACTGATATTAATGTGGCAAAATTCAAGCATTTTGCTATAGCATTTTTAATAATTGGTCTTCCAATGGGGCTTATTGTTCTGCAAAATGATTTTGGATCAGCCATTGTTTTTTCTTCCCTATTTTTAGTTTTATACCGACAAGGATTACCCAGTTTATTCCTGTTTACCCCCATTCTTTTTGCCATATTATTTGTGTTGGTATTGCTTGTTAATTTTCTCTTCATCATAGGGGTATTGGTTCTGGTTGCTATTATATTCATTTATTTTACTACTAATCGTCTGCGAGCAGTTTTTATCAGCTTAGCTGCTATAGTAATTGTTTCTGCATTTATGTTTAGTGTCGATCATATTTTCGAAAAAGTATTGCAACCTCATCAGCAGTCAAGAATAAATGTTTTATTGCACAAAGAGGTTGATTTGCAGGGATCGGGATACAATGTCCACCAATCCCTTATTGCCATAGGTTCTGGTGGTGTAACGGGGAAGGGGTTTTTAAATGGAACGCAAACAAAGTTTAACTTTATTCCTGAACAAAAAACGGATTTTATTTTTTGCACCATCGGTGAAGAATATGGATTTTTTGGAAGTGTTGGCTTATTAGTATTGTTTATTGGGTTGATATTAAGGATATTATATATCTCGGAAAAACAAAAGTTCAGGTATACCCGCATTTTTGGTTATGGCGTTCTATCCATAATTTTTCTTCACTTTGCGGTGAATATAGGAATGACTTTGGGTTTATTTCCTGTGATTGGCATTCCGCTTCCTTTTATTAGTTACGGAGGTTCATCCCTTTTGGGATTTACATTGATGATAGGTGTATTTCTGAAGCTGGAATTAGAATACCGGCATTACTTCAATTAGTCTAAACGAAATCTTCTATTTATCAAGTCCATAAGCGTATCGACTAGTTCTGGCTTATTAGCCCAATGTTTCCGGTTGTCTTTTTCGTTTGTTAAAAACATTTTTGCTTCAGAATAGTTTTTGCATTTACCGAAAAAATCGATCATTTTCTTATACTCTTTCTGATCACCCAAATACAGATCTTTAATAATACTTAGCTTCAAATTAAGTGAGATAGCTGATTTGATATCTGTGATTTTTCCTTTTTGCATGTTTTCACCAACCGAACCAGTTGATTTTGAATTCGCAATTTGCTCATTAATGGAAGTTTCTTTAGTAGCGAACTTTTCATGTACAGTTTTTTTCTTAATCTGCTCTTGAGCATCTTCAAAAAGATCAGCTTTGAATTCTTGTTTTAATTCTTTCTTTTCAACGATTAATTCTTCTACTTCTTCTTGTTTTGTGTCCTCAACTACTTCATTTGTTTTCTCTGTGTGCTTTTCAGTAACCGCTGGTATTTCTTCGGTTTTATCTATGGTAATTTCAGCTTCTTCCAATTTATCTTCAATCTGAATCTCACGTGCCTTTACTTCAGGTTCTATTGCTTGAGCATTCTCTTGAACTTTGTTAACTTCAACTTCTATTTCTTTTGTCTGAATTTCTTCTTTATTATCATCTTTTTCAGAAGCTTGTTGTTCCTTTACGAATGAAATTGCAGGAACATCAACTTTCTGATTCTGAAGTGTATCTAAATGAGCTGGTAAGCTAATAGCAGTATCATATAGTTGAACAATTTTATATTTAAGCAAATCTATTTCAATAGATTTTACCTGATCAGGCTGCTTCTTGATTTGTTCAAACAATGTATTGATCTCATCAAGAGTGATTTGAATTTGTTCTATGATATTCACGTCTGTAAAATTTTATTCAAAAATAGAAATATAATACCCTTGTGCTTAAAGCTTTTCTTAACTAACTGTTGATAATTAAGGATATTGCGTTAAAAGCAAAATAACAGATAAGGAAAGAATTAGTAGCAGCAGTTTATTTTACATTAATCACCTAACATAAGTTTTCTCTTACTAAATTTAGCACACGAAAAAAATCCTGTTTAATTCATTTATAAAAAATGTTCATCGAACCCTTGCTAAATAGGCACCTTAATAAAGGATGGATAGAAGTAATTGCCGGACCCATGTTCAGTGGCAAAACTGAGGAATTAATTCGCAGGTTGAAGAGGGCTAAAATTGCAAATTTCAAAGTTTCTATTTTCAAACCCAAAGTTGATAACCGCTACAGTGCGAATGAAGTTGTTTCACATGATGCCAATGCCATAGCCTCTATTATTGTTGATCGTCCTATTGAAATTGTAGAATATTATGATGATGCAGATGTAATTGGTGTTGATGAAGTACAATTTTTCAACGAAGCGATTGTAGATGTTTTGCAATACTTAGCACTTAAAGGGAAAAGAGTGATTGTGGCTGGTTTAGATATGGATTCAAATGGAAAACCATTTGGCCCTATGCCGGCACTTTTAACCGTGTCTGAATATGTAACTAAGCTGCATGCAATTTGTATGGATTGTGGTAGTTTGGCAACGCATTCTTATCGTTTGTCAAAAGATAAATCGCGGATTTTGATTGGTGAGAAGGATAACTATGAACCTCTTTGCAGGCATTGTTTTCATAAGAAAACAATAGCTGAAGAAACGGAATAAAGAATAAATAAATACAATTTTTTCATGAATGTACTTGAAGTTAAGTCAGTTTCTAAATCCTATGGAAGTCATTTGGTTTTAAACGACATTTCATTAGAAATTCCTAAAAACAAAATATATGGTTTATTAGGGCCCAATGGTGCGGGAAAAACAACCCTCATTCGAATAATTAATCAAATCATCTCTCTCGATAAAGGTGAAATCATTTTTAACGGACAAAAAATGAGGAGAGATTTTGTTGAAAGAATTGGCTATTTACCTGAAGAAAGAGGGCTTTATGCCAAAATGAAAGTTGGAGAGCATATGATTTATTTAGCAGCACTTAAAGGAATGACAGGTGCGGCTGCTAAAGATAAAATCAAAGCCTATTTAAAAGAATTTGATATCTACAATTGGTGGAATAAAAAAGTGGAGCAGTTGTCCAAAGGAATGCAACAGAAATTACAGTTTATCATTGCCATTATGCATGATCCTGATTTCGTTATTCTCGATGAACCCTTTACGGGTTTTGACCCTGTAAATGTTGAATTGGTAAAGTCAAAGATCAGAGAATTAAGAGATCAGGGGACAACATTCATGCTGTCAACTCATCGCATGGAATCTGTTGAAGAACTTTGTGATTCTGTTAGTATGATCGATCAGGCCAATAAAGTGCTTGATGGCAATAAACGGGAAATTAGAGAAAATTATAGCCAAAATATTTTTGAACTGATTTATGACGGAAATTTTTCCAATGATATTATTCGAGAAAATCAGTATTGGAAGTCAATTGAAACCAATGAAGTTGATGAATGGGGTAAATCAAAAATTCGATTTAAACTGCTTGAAAATGTTCATGTTAATGATGTGATGCCCCTATGGATGGAATATGGACAAATATATTCAGTAAATGAAATCATACCATCCATGAATGATATTTTTATTTCACTCGTCAATAGAAAAATCGATGAATAAGTTTAAATATATAATTAACAGGGAGTATTCCATTCGAGTAAGAAAAAGAACATTTTGGATTTTAACCTTTTTGTTACCTGTTTTATATGCAGGGCTAATTGGTTTTTCGGTTTATATGTCAATGAATCCGGGATATGAAAAACAGCAAGTCACAATTATTGATTATTCGGGTTTATTTGATAATTATTTTCAGGATGGTGATGACATTAAATTCTCATATGCTGAAAGTGGGGCAGAAGATCAAATTTTAGAGCTTATGAAGGAGCAGAAGGATTTCCATTTGTTGGTAATTCCTGAATTTGATATTAATAGTCCGGCCACTTTTAAATTGTCGTCAAGTAAAAACAGTGCAAATTTTGTTGAAGGGAAGTTGAAACATGATTTGGCGACACGAATAAAAGATGAACGTATTGTTAAACTGGGTTTGGAAAAGGAAGTAATAATGCAACTCGATCCAAACATCAGCATAAATCATGAAAAGGTTGGTCCGGCTGGTAGCGAAAGAGATAATACCGATCAATCGATGGCTGTATCAACTATCGCTGGATTTCTAATTTATATGTTCGTATTTATCTATGGTAGCCTGGTTATGCGAGGTATTCACGAAGAAAAGCAAAACAGAATAGTAGAAATAATAGTTTCATCTGTTAAGCCCTTTGAATTAATGATGGGTAAAATAATTGGGGTGGCCTTAGTAGGTTTAACACAATTCTTTTTATGGGTTTTACTCATAATAGGAATTACATTTATTGGAATGAAGTTGCCAGATTTAGGTGTTCAAAATGCACAAGCCGGAATGGATAGTTTTATTAGTGGAATAGCCACTTTAAATTTTCCATTAATTCTCTCCATGTTTCTGGTGTATTTTATTGGTGGATATCTATTATACAGTTCTTTATTGGGTGCCATAGCAGCAGCTGTTGATAATCAATCTGATATGCAACAATTTATGTTGCCAATTACCATTCCTTTGATTATTGCCATTGTTGCCATGCAGGCAGTTATTCGTGCTCCTCATAGTCCTGTAGCAGTATGGATGTCAATTATACCTTTTACATCACCAATAATAATGATTGCAAGGATTCCATTCCAGGTTCCGCCCTATCAAATAGTGATTTCAATAGCCTTGTTAATAGCCACCTTTATTTTCACAGTATGGATTGCCGGTAAGATATATCGAGTGGGTATTTTATTGCATGGAAGTAAAATTACCTATAAGGATTTGTGGAAATGGATGTTTTATAAATAGTAATTAACTTTAATCTAGTATCAGTTGATTATCCCTATTTTTGATCTTATTATCACAATATTTCCAAATAACTTAAATGAAAGGCGTTTGATTTAGTCTGAATATGGAACTCTCTACTAGCTCATTATATAAATACAGACTATTTAGTCTCCTCTTTTTTATGTGGTGTGTTGTATTGAATTCCTTTGCAACTACTATCACCGTTACTTCAAATTCTGATTCAGGATCAGGTTCTTTACGAGCAGCAATTTCAGCGGCAAGCAGTGGCGATGTCATTAATTTTCACAATTCGCTAGCCAATGATAGTATTGTGCTAACAAGTGGTTTTATTAACATTGGAAATAAACATTTATCAATCCAAGGACTTGGTGCAGATAAATTAAGTATAAGTGGTCGTTATTCTCAAAGCATTTTTGTTGTTTCATCTGGTTTCAATCTTCAGTTGGAAGATTTGACCATTCGAGATGGAAAATCGACTGGATCTAATCAGGGAGGTGCAATACGAAATGCAGGTACCTTAACAGTGAATAGATGTTACTTTGCAAATAATCATGCACTTGCCGAAGGTGGAGCAATATTTAATACAGGTACTGTTTTTATTAATGAAAGCACTTTTTCTTACAATTCAGCCGATTCGGCAGGTGGGGCAATATTCAATTCCGGTGGATTGATAAAAATTCAAAATTCAACAATCTCCTATAACAGTGCTTCTATTGGTGGTGGAATCAATAATAAATCCATTTCATCAGTTGTTCCTATTGCCGAAATTATCAGTAGCACCATTGTATTTAATTATGCTTCGGATAAAGGAGGTGGTTTTGCAAACACTTTCCTTAATTATCAGGATACGGTCATTACAGTTTTCTCAAGCTCAATAATTGCGCTCAATAACTGTTCAAAGTTTTATGGAAATGATATTTATCGAGGACTATCATCTCGTTGCTATATGAATAGCAATGGGTATAATTTAATTGGGAATAGCGATAGTTCTGGATTGCAAGGATCTACAGGTGATATTGTTGGAAACTCCACTAGCCGTATTAATCCATTAGTGGGAAATCTTGGCTATTATGGAGGTTCAACCATGACACATAAATTATTATGTGGAAGTCCAGCCTTGGATAATGGTGATCCTTTCAGCAGTTTAAGCACCGATCAAAGATTATTGTCACGTAACTTCAATGGAATTGCAGACATTGGCTCTTTTGAAAGTCAGGAGGATTTATATATTCCCTTTTTTAACTTAGGGCCAGATGTAGATACTTGCATGGGGGTAGTAATTCTGTACATTGCAGGTCGCGCATCCGATTCAGTAAATTGGCTTAAAACTGACCAAACACTCTTATTAGCAAATAGCAAAAGCTACACACACATTACAGGAGTGAAAGACTCGATAGTTGGAGAGGTAATTAGCCTTGCTGGTTGTGCCGGTTACGATACTGTAATTGTTAGTTTTCATGACAATACAAAGCCTGTCATTTCTAATTGTCCAACATCAATAACAACCTATTCAGGACTTTCTGCTTGTGAAGCAATTGTAAATTGGGCAGAACCTTTTGCAACCGACAACTGTCATGTCGATACATTTTATAGTAATTTCCATTCAGGAGATACTTTTTCCATAGGAACGAATGTGGTCACCTATACGGCAATAGATGATGCCGCTGAATCAACAAGCTGTTCATTCAATGTTATTGTTAAAGATTCAATTAATCCTGTTATTTCTTGTTTATCGGATATTACTACAGTAAATAAATCAAATCTTTGTGGAGATACCATCACTTTTATTCCACCGATAGGAACTGATAATTGTTTGGGAGCTACAATAAAATTGGTTAAAGGATTGAGTCCAGGATCACTGTTTCCGGTTGGTACTACTGAGGAGGTATATGTTGTGTCAGATGTGTCAGGAAATACAGATAGCTGTCGTTTTAATATTACTGTAAACGATATAGAGATTCCGCAAATAGATTGTCGAGCTGATACCATAATCACAGCAGATAGTGGATTATGTGAAGCTGTATTTGAGTATGATCTGCCACTAGTTGAAGATAATTGCAATAATTTAACGCTCACTTTGACAGCAGGCTTGCCAACTGGCAATCCATTTCCAATTGGTGAAACAATTGTTCGTTATGAAGTTGCTGATCCTTCAGGAAATAAGTCTTCATGTTCATTTAAGGTAACTGTAAAAGATGATGAAAAACCGATTATCCAATGTCCTGCAAAAATCGAATCGTGCGATAGCATTGTTGATTTTAATCTGCCTGTGTATAGTGATAATTGTTCATCTTCAACTTTGACACAATTGAGTGGTTTCTCCACAGGCTCGATATTTCCAGTTGGGTCAACCTATAATATTTTTCAAGCAACCGATTTAGCTGGAAATTCAGCAGTTTGTTCCTTAGAAATTCAGGTTCATCCAAAACCTAAAATAGCATTGAGTGCAGATACAACTATCTATTATGGAGATGGTATTTATCTGTATGTGCATACAAATGATTCATTGGATTTTGATTGGACACCTATTAGTTTTCTAGATGATCCTTATTCACATGCACCATTTGCATCACCATCAGCGAGTACAACATTTATTGTGAATGCTACTTCTAAGAATGGATGTATTGCAGCAGATTCAATTTTTATTCAAGTATTATTTGAAGTTTTAATCCCGACAGCATTTACTCCTGGAAATTCAGACGGAATGCTGAAAAATGAAAATTGGGAACTGAAAGGTATCAGGATGTATCCTACCTGTGAGGTAAGTATTTTCAATTCCTGGGGTGATAAAATATTTAGTTCTGTTGGCTACACTAAAGCATGGAATGGAACATTGAACGATCGCGATCTTCCTACGGGAAGCTATTTTTATATTGTAGATTTAAATGATGGTCAAAAGCCATTGAGTGGAACAGTGACAATAATCAGATGATAAAGCGAATTATTATATTATTATTTCTTGCTATGGGCTATTCGTCATATAGTCAGCAAGTTATGTTGCTTAATCAGTATCAGGTCGATCCATTTAGTATCAATCCAGCCTTTGCCGGACAAACCAATCAGGTATATGTCAATTTAAATTACAGAAAACAATGGGCAGGTTTTACAAATGCACCAGCGGTTTATTATTTGAATGCGCATTCGTTACTAGGAGAAAAGCCCCCTAAATCCTATGAACCTATGTCTATAAGGATAGCTGATCCTTCAAAATACGAAAGCCTTTATAAGCGTAAATCAAAAAAAATACGACAAGGAATTGGCGCCAATATTCAAAATGAAAACTTTGGTCAAATAAGGCGTTTCTCAACAGGGATATCATATGCTTTACATATGCAAATCGGAAAAAAATATAACTTATCGGGTGGAATAACCGCAGGTTTATTAACCTATAATTTTTCTTCAGATAATTTGACTTTAATTGAAGCCAATGATCAAACATTTCAAGATTTTGTAGGGCAAAACTTATCAAATAGTTTTTTGAATATTAATGCAGGCTTATTGTTTTATGCTGATAATTTTTACATAGGTTATTCCGCTAATCAGATTTATAAAAACCAAATTTGGTTTGTTTCCAACAGTTCTGCAATTGAATTAAAAACCCATCATATTTTGCATGCTCAATACCATATTTTGAGTAATGGACCTTATAGTTTTAAGCCTGGATTTTTGATGCGATATACTGCTGACGTCCCTCTTTCATTTGATTTATCGACATCAGTGGATTATAATAATAAATATTGGGGAGGTATTATTTACCGCTTTAATAGTGCTATTGCTTTATTTGGAGGAATGAATTATCGAAATATGCGGTTTGCTTATTCATTTGATTTGAATACAAATGCATTGATAAATTATAATTCCGGTAGTCATGAAATTTTAATGGGATTGGTTTTTTAAATTATGAAGAAGATTGCTATCATCTATATCTTGATTTTTTGTTTCTTTGGTTCAAAGGGGCAAAAGCAAATTCAATTCTCAGAACCCGAAAAGCTCAATAGTCATATTAATTCAGAGGCTGAAGAAGGCTTCCCCTTTCTAAGTATGGATGGGAAAAGTTTGTATTATACCAGGACTTTCCATCCTTTGAATGTAGGTGGGAAATTGGCTGGACAAGATATCTGGTTTAGTCAAGGAATAGGAACTGATAACTGGACAGCGTCAATAAATGATTTCCCTTTGTTAAACAATAAAAACAACAATGCTATTGTTGGGCAAAGCAGAGATGGTAAAACCTTATACCTATTAAATGTTTACACTTCAGGTAATTTTATGGAATATGGGATTTCTTCTTGGCAAATTGATAGTGACGAACAACCTGTTAAGATGGAAATACCCAACTTATTTATTAGCGGAAAATATTATGGCTTTTATATGCATCCGGATGGAGAAGTTCTCTTGATCTCAGCCGAATTGGAACGTAGCAAAGGTCAGGAAGATATTTACATTGCCATTAAAGACACGAATGGAAAATGGCAAAAACCTATTAATGTTGGTGGTGCTATTAATAGCTCTGGATTTGAAATATCGCCTTTTATTACAGATGATTTACAAACAATTTATTTTACGTCCTCAGGCCGAGGGGGTAAAGGCGGAGCTGATATTTTCATGTCTACAAAAAGAGGCAAAAAATGGAATAGTTGGCGCCCCGCAAAGAATTTGGGCAAACCTATTAATTCCAAAGGCTTTGATGCCTATTTTATGATTAGAAATGGAGACGCTTATTTTTCATCAAATAGAGATGCTGATCACAGTGATATTTTTTATACGCATATTATTACAAAAGAAGAGTTGGAATCTCTACTTCCTCAACCGCAAACAGTTTATTTTGGATTAAATTCTTATATGATTAGTGGTAGTTCAAAAACCATTCTTGATCAAATTGTGAAGTTGATGAGTGAAAATGAAAACTTACATGTTGATTTGTCGGGTTATACCTGTAAAATTGGTAATGAGTTGGATAATTTAAATTTAGCTGAAATGAGAGCAAATTCAGTAAGTGATTATCTGCAAATCTATGGGATTGACGATGATAGAATTAAGCAACAAACGCTGGGTAATAAAGAAGCCATGAAGTTTGATGATGACGAAAATATCCAAAAAAGTTTTCGAAAAGTCATTATCAATTTTAAGTATATGTAATCCACAAAATACTTCATTCCAAAAAGATATTTATCTACCTTTGCAGTGGTAAGCCCTGTACGACCAGCTCCCTCTTACATGCCCAGGGTCGGAAGGCAGCAAGCTTGAATAGGTTGAGCGGTGCGATACAGGTTGCTTACCATTTTTTATATCCCCTAAATTAACAATATGAAATTTTTTGTAGATACAGCAAACTTGGACGCTATTCGAGAAGTCAACGATCTTGGAATTCTGGATGGAGTAACTACTAATCCTAGTCTGATGGCGAAGGAGGGGATTAAAGGACAGGATAATATTTTAAATCATTATAAAGCAATTTGCGAAATAGTCGAAGGCGATGTTAGTGCTGAGGTAATTGCTACTGATATGGAAACAATGTTGAAGGAGGCTGAAGTTTTGGCAAATATTGCTCCCAACATTGTCGTTAAAGTGCCGATGATTAAAGAAGGATTGAAGGTTATCAAAATTCTTGCATCCAAAGGTATCAAAACAAACTGTACACTGGTATTCTCAGCTGGTCAGGCTATACTTGCTGCAAAGGCAGGAGCTACTTATATTTCACCTTTCCTTGGTCGTTTAGATGATATTAGTCGTGACGGAATCCAATTAATTGACCAGTTGGTGCATATTTTTAATATTCAAGCCTACAAAACGGAGATTTTAGCTGCTTCCATCCGAAGCCCGATGCATATTGTTCAATGTGCTGAACTGGGTGCTGATGTAGTTACATGTCCTCCAGATAGTATTTTAAAACTATTAAACCACCCTTTAACTGATATTGGATTAGAGAACTTCCTGAAAGATTACAACAAATCTCAGGAATAAATTATTCAGCCAAACTTATTGTACCGGTTATTTGATAAAACTTATAATAGCTAAAGGTCGGATCTGATTCGAAACCATTGCTGTATATAATTTCATCTTCAGTTTTTACTCTAACCGATCGGTTAGAATAAACGATATCTTTTCGTTCATCCCAAAATAATTCCTCGGTATTAAGTGTGTCTCCATTAATATTAACGACAACAACACTGTCTTTTAACTCGATCAGCTTTTCATTGGTTATTCGCTTACCATATTTTGAAGTAAGAAATGCATTTGCTCTGCCAGATGGGTCATAAAAAGTAGCTTCAAGCCCGTTTCTCATTTCTGAGTAAGGTTTTTCGCCCCTGAATTGTTCTAATAATGGAGATACTATTTTTGCTTTTACTATGCCGGAATCACTGAAGATAAATTCAATATCAATGGCGGTCTCATTTGGGATATTTCGCTCCTTGGTAATAATATCAACATCTTCCATGCTTTTTTCCTGACAAGCTTGAAAAATGAGTGTGCTAGCAATTAAACTTATTAAAATCGCTTTATAAACTTGCATTATTGAACAAATCGTGCTGTTGTGGATACGTTTATCCAGCAACCAATTGTATATGTATTACCTTCTTTAACGGGTGGATCCTGATAAAATGCGTCTTCTTTGGTAGGAAATCTTGCAGTTAAACTTATGATCTGAGATCCTGCATTTTCAGTACCTTTTGATTTTGCAATTATATATTGGTCGACTGCGGCCCAATAAACAGCTTTTACCTCAAAAGTAGAATTTCCACAGTTTTTAGCACTTTTAGTGTATAAATTACCAATAAACATGTAGGGTGTTCCATCGTTTGGATTAAAGGCTGCTGATTTTTGAGCAAACGAGCGAGCACTGGGGTAATTCCCTTTCACTCCATAAACATCTGCTACAGATAATGCATATTTAGCCTTCAAAACATTATCTTTCTCCTTATTCATTGCTTCTTCAAAATAATGAATAGCTTTATCATATTGCTGCTTATTATTAAAAATAATGCCCAGATTATTAGCAGCTTTTGCAATGGGTTCCATGCTGTAAATTGATTCAGAAATTGCAACATAGGTGTCATTGTCAATACATTTTCTCGCCTCCAAAGTGCTTTGGAATTGCTTGAGCATAACAAGATTATCCTTATTATTTATAAACTGATTTTTGAAATTATTTACCAGAGTTCCACATTTAAGATAATCACCTAAAAGCGAAATGGTATTGGAATAGATTGACTGCCACCCTTTGTCAGTACCACTTGGATCATTAACATTGATAATTTCAATAATTGTTAAAAAGACTTTGATTAATTCGTCCTCAGTTATTTTTGCATTTTTCATCATAAAAGAAGCCGAATATGCCCAATAATACAATACTGTTTTTTCGGATTGATCTTTTCCAATTTCAACCGATTTCTTTAAAATAGAAAATGCTTCATCATATGCTTTTGTTCTGAATTTAAAAAGATCGCTACCTTTTTTGCCTAAAACAAATGCTTCTTCATTATAATATACTATGCGTTGATCATGAAGTGCTAATAAAGAGTCAATTAGTATTTCTTTACGTTCTTTGTTTTTTTCGTCCTTAATGAATTGACTCAACATGTCAGCTCCATTCACATAAATACCTTTGCTATAGCATGGTGCATTTGCTGGAAGATACTGCCAATGAGGGTAAGCATCTTTGAAATTATCTTGCTTATAATATTCATAATACAAAGATTGCTTTTCAATAGTTTTAGCACTATCTGAGCCGTATTTACATGCTAATTCTTCATCTCCAGATAACAAAGAACCTTCTTCTTTTTCGAGATCCTTCACAACTTCTTGCATTCTTGTTTCTACAACTTCTGGTAATTCTGAGACGGTTGGTGTTGTTTTAGCACTGCAGCCCATTATTCCTCCTGCCAATACTATTGACATTAATAAACCTGCTAAATTCATGTTGATTTTCATTTTTAATCTATTTTTCTTTTATTAAACCATCTGTCATTTAACCTAAATCCAAGGTACATATTGACGTATAGTTCTCTAATTATGTCATCTTCTAAAATTCCAATTTTTCCAATTTCAATTCCTGTATTGATAGCTGAACTGCTTCTGCTTACAGGAAATTCAGCTCCGAATGCAATCCCCGATTTAACTGGATTGTAATAACTTACAGGGCTTATATCTAAATTTTGTGGAACATTCATATATGAAAACGCATATTTAATGCCAAATCGGTAACTGATTCGTTTATAGTATAAAGGATCATCTGATTTGCCTGGTATATACTCTGCACCTAAGGTAAATTGTTGGTAATTTGATAATGTTATAGTGGCGTCATTGTGCAAGAATTTAGACCATTCTTCGTATTGGTATTCCAAACCTGCCTGCCATTTATTCTCTTTATAAAGTGAAAATCCTGCTGCAAATTTTTGAGGTATTTCTTTATTAGCTAAGTCATTACTCGTTTGAAATAAAGTGTCTTTATAAGTGACAGAACTGATGTTATTGAGGAAAGTTACGAAACTATTTTCCTGAACAACTTTCAACGAAACAGGAAGAGAGTACGTTACTCCCAAGCCAAGCTTTACTTCATTGAATAAATTTGTATGAAATTGTGCGCCAAAATCAAATCCTGCAGCACCATAAAAGGTGTTGTGCTCTGTGGTTATTCCAAAGTAATCGCTGTTTTCTACAAAAAACAAGGAATGATAAAGTTGTGTATTTCCAAATAAATAGTAGAAGTTAGCTCCTAAACTAAGTTTTTTGAATAAAGTAATAGAAGAACCAATATAGGCCTTGTTAAAACCACCGCTTTTATCAAAAACCTCAGATTTTTGCAATGAATCGGGCATAATCAATTCATCAATAACAGTGTTGTAACCTATTCGGCTAACAGGAAGAAGTCCAAAACTTGCACCCCAACCTTGTTTATAATTAATAGGGAAACCCAAAGCAAAATATCCAAAAGAAATTAAATTTCCTTTATAACCTACATCACCTTGGGCAAGATCATATATGCGACCCTTCATTGCTACATCAAAAGTTGTTAGAATCAAATGGGAGTATGATGCCGGATTCGAAGGAGAAAAGGATTTATTACTTTTCTGAGTGAGTGAAAAACCTGCCATCCCAGCGTTTTCTGCAAAATAATTATCTTCAAGAATTCCTATTCCGTAATGAGAATAGGGGTGTTTGAAATTTTGGGCTTCAACAGCAAAAGCGATTGCTACAAGCATGCTGAAAAGTAAAACTGTTTTTCTATACATTAAATAATAGTATTTGATTGAGCCCATGGAGCAAAAATTTTTCATCCGCAAAAATGCTGTTTTTAAGATTAGTAGCCAAATAATTAGCGTTCCCCCCACATACAATAATTTTCAATGACTTATAATCTTTTTTATAGGCATTAATTGTGCCTTCTATTTCATGAATAATTGCAGTTTGAACACCACTTCTGATGGAAGTTTCTGTATTGGTGCCAATTAATGCAAAGTAGTTCTCTTCAAATTCAATTTTTGGAAGCTGATCTGTAAATTGATTCAAGGCTTTATATCGCATTTCCAAACCAGGGTGAATTGATCCACCTAAGTATTCTCCATTTTCACTTACAAGGTCAACAGTTATGCAACTACCTGCATCAATAACCAAAACATTTTCATTAGTGTATTTTGTGTAAGCAGCAACAGCTAAGCCTAATCGATCTTTTCCAAGTGTGTTTGGTGTTTGGTATAGATTAGTAATAGGGACAGGCGTTTTGGAGCTAAATTCAATTAAGTTTATTGATTTTTTAAGCAGAAAATCCAGGATTTCTGTATCAAGTTGAACCACAGTCGAGATGATACAGTTTTCAAATTCCTTCGATTTTAGTCTATTAATAATAATTTCTGTTTCAGTTATTGAGATACGTTCAAAGAATTGAATTTGATCGTCTTCGAAAAGAGCTACTTTCAAAAATGTATTCCCAAAATCTAAAATAAGGTTCATTGGCTATTAATCAATACACAATATTAAATAAAGCATAATGAACATGAAAATACTTTGCCAATTTTTTATACCCAATGTTTATGCCTGAGCTTTTCAACGTTAATATAAATTAAGTGTTAAATTTGAAGCATATTATCAAAGGGTCATCTATTTATAAATAATAAAAAGCAATTTGTGGCAGAAAAGAAAGTAAAAAGGAAAAGAGCATCCTACTTTTCACCTCTGGTGAGCATTACTCTTGTTTTGTTTCTAATTGGATTGTTTGGCATGTTGGTTTTTTATGCCGACCAACTGAAAGATTATTTGAAAGAGAACTTACAGGTTAATGTTTTTTTTATTGATGATGCCAAGGAAGCAGACATTCTTCGATTACAAAATATGTTGGATAATGAAACCTTCGTTAAAGCCACAAATTATGTTGATAAAGAGGCAGCTAAAATATTAATGACTGAAGAATTGGGTGAAGATGCACACGAAGTTTTGGGTTTTAATCCTTTTCCAGCTTCACTTGATGTTCATGTTCATGCAAATTATGCACAGGTAGATAGCCTGAGCATTTTTAAAGAAAATATCGAGATTTTTCCATTTGTCAAGGAAGTGTCCTATCAGAAAGTAATTCTTGAAAATATTGACAAATATGTTCGAATTGGCGGATTGGCTATATTGGGTTTTACAACCATATTTTTTCTTATAGCATTAATTCTGATAAATAATACGATCAGATTAACACTGTATTCAAAACGATTTTTAATCAAAAGCATGCAGCTTGTTGGTGGCACTAAAGGTTTTATTCGTAAACCATTTATATACAAAGCTGTTACTTATGGCTTTATAGGAGGTGTTATTGCCAATTTAATGTTGGCAGGATTTATTTATGCATTTTCGAATTGGCTTCCATTTACAATAATGGGGAATCTGATTAATAATTTGATCCTTTCTGGCTCATTATTGGTATTGGGAGTATTTCTTACATTCATCAGCAGTTATTATTCTGTTCGCAAATATTTGCGAACGAAATTGGACGATTTATATTAAACAATAAAATAAATAAAATGGCTAAGGCTAAAGGTAAAAAAGTTGAAAAAGTTCCTCAGCAGGAAGCAGCACCTAAACAAGCTAAAGAGACTTTTGCGTTAGGAAAAGAAAACTATATTTTAATGGCAATTGGAGTTCTGATAATGGTGATTGGATACATACTAATGGCTGGTAAAGATGATATTTTTAGTTTTGGAAATACGAGTTTGCCGGTAATCATCGTGATATCAGGATTTGTTTTTGAATTCTATGCAATTTTAAAGAAACCCAAAAGCAACTCAGAGCAAGAGTAGTTGGCCTTAAAGGATTATCGTGGATTGGATACAAGCTCTTATTTTAGGTCTCGTTCAAGGACTTACTGAATTTCTCCCCGTTAGTAGTAGTGGACATATAGAATTGGGTAAAGCATTAATGGGTGTTGATGCTGAAAGAAGTTTGACGTTCACAATAGTTGTACATGGAGCTACTGTTTTAAGTACTATTGTTGTATTTCGTAAAGATCTTATCGATATTTTTAAAGGATTATTCAAATTCAAATGGAATTCAGAAACTGATTATACCACTAAGATTATTCTTTCCATGATTCCTGCTATATTGGTAGGCCTATTTTTAGAAGATCAGTTAAAACCATTTTTTGAAGGGAATGTCCTTTTGGTTGGTATTTTCTTGTTAGTAACTGCTGGTCTGTTGGCTATTACATATTATGCACCCAAAACAACGAAAGATATTAATTATCCTAAAGCCCTTTTAATTGGACTGGCTCAAGCAGCGGCTGTAATTCCTGGAATATCAAGATCAGGAGCTACCATTGCAACTGGTTTATTAGCAGGCATCGATAAGGAGAAAATTACTAAGTTTTCTTTTCTCATGGTTTTGATACCTATCATTGGTAAAAACCTTTTGGAAATGTTTAGTGGGGAATTAACTTCTGGTGCTGGTATCGATCCAATGGCACTATTAGTAGGTTTTATTGCGGCATTTGCATCAGGACTAGTTGCCTGCAAATTGATGATTGGCATTGTCAAAAAGGGTAAACTTATTTATTTTGCCGCTTACTGTTTGGTCATTGGACTTATCGCAATCCTATTTGGGTTAATCTAAATTTCGCCTCAAGAATTTGTTAGCTAAAAACAGCATATCCAACCTTATTGACTTTTCAGCTGGAGAAGTCATTCTAATTGATAAACAACAAGGTATTAGTAGTTTTACCATTATACGCATGCTTAAACGCATTGTACGTATAAAAAAGATAGGACATGCCGGAACTTTAGATCCTATGGCCACTGGTTTGGTGATACTGTGTACGGGGAAAATGACCAAGCAAATTGAACAATATCAAGGACAAGAAAAAACATACGAAGGAGTAATTACGCTTGGTGGAATAACACCTTCTTATGATGCTGAAACAGAGGTGTCAGAATCCTTTGATTATAGCAAAATAAAAATAGAGGATATAGAAACTGCCCGAAAGAGTTTTATTGGCGAAATTGAACAAATTCCTCCAATTTATTCAGCATTGAAAGTTGGTGGCGAACGCCTATATAAAAAAGCTAGAAAAGGTGAAAAGGTGGAGATTAAATCACGAAAGGTAGAGATTTATTCTTTTGATATATTGGATGTTAGTTTGCCTAAAGTAAGATTTAGGGTAAAATGTAGTAAGGGAACTTATATTCGTTCGCTTGCTTATGATTTTGGACGAGCTCTACAAAATGGGGCTTATTTAACAGAATTAAGGCGTACTTTTATAGGAGATTATGCTGTAAGCGATGCACTTTCGATTCAAGAATTTGAGGTAAAAATTGCAGCTGCTCAAGAGGTGATATTATAATGAGAGTATTTAGAAAAATAT